>CAXUBB010000110.1:0-13167 GCA_964249105.1 uncultured Bryobacteraceae bacterium
TACTTCATATGCCTTGGTGGACCTGGATCCGCCGGTGCTATGAAAGCTGTTCATGATACCCCACAAGGTGCTCAAAAGACCAAGGAGCATTGCCGTGGCCGAGACGCTGGCAAGACTCCCTATGCCGCGTTTCATTCCCGCAGTGATACTGGCCGCCTTCCGGCGACACGCGGACTCGACAGATTCGATTAAGTAAGGGTGGAGGACTTGTTCCAAAGATTGACCTCGTCTGAATGCACTCGCTCCTTTTCTGACACCGATAGTCGAGGAAATGTTCCCAAGGGCGGGTGGGCGGAACATGGCAGTTACACCCCTAAAATTACGGGAAAACTGTTATAATAAAGTTACAGCGAAGTTCCAATAAGTTGTCGTATTTGCAATCATTTGCAGCGGCTCTTTCCGCTGAAAAAGGAGTTTGCCTTGGCTGATGAAAACGGACTGCCGCCGAGCGGCGTGCTTCCACCTGGCGATAACAAGAATTTAATATCGATCAATATCGAAGACGAGATGAAGCGCTCGTACCTCGATTACGCCATGAGCGTAATTGTAGGCCGCGCTTTGCCGGATGTTCGTGACGGTTTGAAGCCGGTACACCGGCGTATTCTCTATGGCTTGCATGAAATGGGTTTGCACCATAACCGTCCGACTCGGAAGTGCGCCAAAATTGTGGGCGAAGTTCTCGGTAAGTACCATCCGCATGGGGATACGCCGGTTTACGATTCGTTAGTTCGTATGGCGCAGCCGTTTTCCCTGCGTTATCCGCTGGTGGACGGACAGGGAAACTTTGGTTCCGTGGACGGCGACCCGCCGGCGGCGATGCGGTACACCGAAGCGCGGCTGGCCAAGATTGCCGGCACTCTGCTGGAGGATATCGACAAGGAAACGGTCGATTTTCGTCCCAACTACGACGACAGCGAACACGAACCGGAAATTCTGCCGACGCGCGTTCCAAATCTGCTGATTAACGGCTCCTCCGGTATTGCGGTCGGCATGGCTACAAACATACCGCCTCATAATCTGAAAGAGATTATTGATGCGAGTATCGCGTTGATTGACAATCCGAATACCCCTTTGGCTAAGGTGTTGGAAATGGTGCCGGGACCCGACTTCCCGACCGGCGGATTCATCCTGGGGCGTCAAGGCATTCTCGACTATTACACCAAGTGTCGCGGCAGCGTCAAACTCCGGGCCAAGGCCGCCATCGAAAAACTGGGCAAGGACCGCGAAGCCATTGTGGTTACGGAGATTCCGTTTCAGGTCAACAAAGCCCGGCTGATTGAGCATGTGGCGGCGTTGGTGTCAGAGAAAAAGCTGGAAGGCATTTCAGACGCCCGTGATGAAAGTGATCGCGATGGAATGCGCATCGTTTTCGATCTGAAGCGCGGCGAGCAGGCGGAAGTCATTCTCAATAACCTGTACAAGCAAACGCAGATGCAGGTGAATTTCGGCGTCATCATGCTGGCGATTGTGAACGGCCAGCCGCGTGAGCTGGGCCTGATTGATGTCATCAAGCGTTTTGTCGATCACCGCACGGATGTGGTCCGCCGCCGCACCGATTACCTGCTTCGAAAAGCGCAGGAAAGAGAACATATTCTCCTGGGATTCCAGAAGGCGCTGGATAACATCGATGCTGTGATCGCTCTGATTCGAGCGGCAAAAGACACGAAAGAAGCGCAGGGCAGGTTAATGGCCCAGTTCGAGTTCAGCGAGCGCCAGTCAAAGGCGATTCTCGAACTTCAATTGCAGCGGCTCACCAACATGGAGCAGCAGAAGATTATCGATGATCTGGCGGAAATCCAGCGCGCTATCGGTGAATACGAAGAAATTCTCGGCTCTGAAAAAGTATTGAAAAGACTGATCGTCAAGGAGCTGAAAGAAGTACAAAAGGAATTCGGCGATGAGCGGCGCACGCAAATCATCGAAGACACCGGCGAGATCCGGCTGGAAGACCTGGTGCAGATGGAGGATGTTGCTGTCACGGTTTCACGCGGCGGTTATCTGAAGCGCACCTCGGTTGATACTTATCGTCGCCAGTCGCGCGGCGGCAAAGGCCGCATCGGCATGGGGACGCGCTCGGAAGACGTGGTGGAGCACTTAGTCATTGCATCCACGCATGCTTATCTGTTGATCTTCACTAACAAAGGCCGGGTGTACTGGCTCAAGATCTATGAAATTCCTGATGCGGCCACAACCGGAAAGGGCAAACACGTTTCCGGCCTGATCAGTTTGCAGCCTGATGAAAGCGTCAAGGCGTTCCTGCCGGTTAAGGATTTTGTCGGCGAGAAGTTCATTGTGATGGTGACGCGCCAGGGCGTTATCAAGAAATGCGAACTGACTGAATTTGATAATCCGCTTTCACGCGGCATCATTGCCTTGGCGCTGGACGATGGTGATGAACTCTTAGGCGCGACGATCACGAACGGTAAGAGTTATATTTTCCTTGGTTCGCATAGGGGCATGGCAATCAGGTTTAATGAGGAAGAAGTCCGCGCCATGGGCCGGCAAGCTCGCGGTGTGCGGGCGATGGATCTGGATGAAGGCGACTACCTGATCGGCTTGGAAGTGGTGGAAGAGAAAGGCTTGATTCTGTCCATCTCCGAAAACGGCTATGGCAAGCGCACCTCGCTCGGAGACTACCGCCTGACCTCGCGCGGTCGCAAGGGTGTCATCAATATGAAGACCACTCCCAAGGTTGGCAAAGTGGTGGCTGTATTGTCCGTCAGTGAGAACACTGACTTGATGATTATCACCAAGGACGGAAAAATCATCCGATTGGAGTCGGGTGAAATCCGCCAGGCGGGACGTTCGACTCAGGGCGTTCGGTTGGTTCGCATGGAGGAAGGGGATCAGGTTGCGGCTGCTTCCTGCATCCCGGAATCCGAAGAGGACGCGCTTAAACCTGATGGCGCGTTAGTGCAGTAAACGCACCCAAGTGAGATTGCTGCCAGCATGGTCCTATACTGCAAGTATGGCCACCCTGGTAGCGCTGCAGGCCACCCCTCAGCGCCCTAATCCCGAAATCTTACAAGCGAAGCAGGAATCGCTGTTTGCTAATCTGCGGAATTTAGGGCGGGTCATTACTGCCTATTCGGGCGGCACCGATTCGGCTTATTTGGCATGGGCGGCGCATCGCGTACTGGGCGATAACGCTCTTGCGATTACCGCTGATTCCGCTTCCATTCCGGCCTCGCACAAACGAGACGCGGAAGCATTTGCCCGCGAATGTGGCTTTGAACATAGATACATAGCTACTTATGAATTTGACAATGCGGATTACGTCAAAAACGATAAGGACCGGTGCTTTCACTGCAAAGACGAACTATTTCTACGGTTAGAAGCTTATGCCGCCGAACATGGTTATCATCACATCATCTACGGCGTCAACAAAGATGACTTGGGCGATTACCGTCCCGGTCAACGCGCAGCGAAAATACATCAGGTGAAGGCTCCCCTTGTGGAAGCCGAACTGACAAAAGCGGAAATTCGGGAACTGTCTCGTCTTGCTGGTCTATCCACCTGGGATCGTCCGGCCGCCGCGTGTTTAAGCTCGCGTGTGCCTTATGGCACGCCCGTTACACCTCAGACAATCCGAACTATTGAGCAAGGCGAAGAAGCTGTGGGTGCGCTCGGCTTCCGCCAGTTTCGAGTGCGCTTTCATGGCGAGTTGGTTCGCATTGAGATTGCCAGGGAAGAACTCCCGAAGGCTCTCACGCTCGAAAGCGCGGGCGCGCTGACGGCTATCTTCAAACAACTCGGCTTTTTGTATGTAACGCTTGATCTCGAAGGCTATCGGCAAGGCTCGTTGAATGCAGCGCTTCACGCAAGCGCCTAAACCTTTTTCATAACCATCTTTTCGGGATTCCAGCCGACGATCGCCTTTTTGAAGTAGCTCTCGTTCGTTAAGAGGGCAGGACCGGCGGCTCTTAATCCGAAGGTGGCGTCTTCTATCGAGGGTTGGCTGTTGCGAATGGATTCGTAAAAGTGCCTATGGTGATCGATATGAGCATCTTGGCTGCTGGCATCGAAGACCTGGGTGGCATCGGGCTTCAGGCTGCTGAGGGTAGCTGCCGGGTGCTTTGCCATCCAAGCCTGAGCCAGTTGCTTCTGCATGGGATCGGCAAAGCTGTCAATCGTGTAGTCAAATTCTTCCGGGCGTGGAGTGCGCGTGACGTGCAATTGCGTGAAACTGCTGGTGGTCATCACGCCTTCGCTTCCGATGAACTTCAATCCGAACGACTCTTCGGGCAAACTGCTTTTGAAGTTTACTTTCAACATAACGTTGAAGGCCGGATGCGCTTGCGTGGCGGGGTAATCGAGGGTCGCCAGCATGACATCCGGCACATCGCGGTCGGTCCAATAACGAATGCCGCCTGTGGCATAAACACGCGTGGGGCCAAGCGAATCCGTAACGGTATGAACGCCGGTCAGAAGATGGACGAACAGGTCACCGGCCACGCCCGTTCCATAGTCCTGAAAGTTGCGCCAGCGGAAGAAACGGCACGGGTCCCAGGGACGTTTGGGCGCGGAGCCTTGAAACTGTTTCCAATCACAGGTTTGCGGATTGGCGTCGGTGGGAATCGAGTACTCCCAAGCTCCGATAGCAGTATTGCGATCAAGCCAGGCTTCCACGGCATTTAACTCTCCAATCGCTTTGGCTTGGAAGAGTTCCCGTGCTTTTTGATAAACGAGAGAGCTGCGATACTGGCTGCCAACCTGAAAAACTTTACCGGATTTTGCCTGCGCCTCAATAATCAGCTTGCCTTCTTCAATGGCATGCACCATGGGCTTTTCGCAATACACATGCTTGCCCGCATTCAGACAATCAACCGAGATCCGGGTATGCCAATGGTCGGGCGTAGCTACAATCACGGCGTCAATGTCCTTGCGTGCAACGATTTCACGGTAGTCTCTGGTGATGAAGGTGTCGTTGCCGTACACTTCCTTCATGTGCTTCAAACGACCGTCGTAGCAGTCACAAGCCGCCACAAGTTTGACGCCGGGCAGTCCAGTCGCCATTTTGGCATCGCCCTGGCCCATGCCGCCCGCGCCGATTAATGCGATTTGGATGGTTTCGTTAGCTGCAAACATGGCTTATGTCTTTACCTTCATGGCTTGAGGGTCCCACTCGACGATCCGGTTCTCAAAATAGCTGATGTTAGAAAGCACGGCGGGAGCCGCCGCACGGAAACCGAAAACCGCATCCTCAACGACCGGCTTCCCCGAGCGAACAGCCGAGGCAAAGTTCCGGTGATGGTCGAGGTGATCGCTATAGCGAGGAGGCGGGGCGAACGTTTCCTGCTTGCTATCTTGCATATTTCCTGGAGCAGCCGAGGAAGGTGGATACTCCTGCCGGTATTTCTTCATGAACGCTTCCTGTTCCGCTTGGTCGAAGGTGCCGATGGAGTAGCCGGGCTCTTTCGGCGCGCTCGCTCTAGTCAGTGTGACGTCTTTATCAACCGTCATTAAGCCTTCGCTGCCGGTAAACCGGAACCCGGAGCTTTCCTCCGCGCCGCTCACAAAGTTAACTCTCAATACCAGGTTGAAAGCCGGGTGGTTCGCGGTTTCGGGATAGTCATATAAGCCGAACAGAACATCCGGCACATCCCTGCCGTCCTTCCAGAAACGTAGGCCGCCCGTTGAGAAAACACGCGTCGGTCCCTCCGCGCCGGTAATGAAGTGCAGACCGGAGAAGAGATGAACAAACAGGTCGCCCGCGACTCCCGTTCCGTAGTCGCGATAACAGCGCCAACGGAAGAAACGCTTTGGGTCCCACTCTGTTTTGGGCGCGCGTCCCTGAAAACGGCTCCAATCGCAGGTAGCGGTACTGGCGTCGGTGGGAACGGTGTACTCCCAGGCGCCGACGGCTGAATTGCGATCCCACCAGGCTTCCACCAGATTTAACTTGCCGATCGCCCCGCTTTTGTAAAGTTCCTGCGCCTTCTTGTAAACCACGGAACTGACCCGTTGGCTTCCAATTTGCAGGATTCTGTTGTTGCGCTTCTGAGCCTCGACTACCGGGTAGCCGTCCTCCACATGCTGCACCATGGGCTTTTCGCAATACACATGCTTGCCCGCATTCAGCGCATCCACCGTGATTTTCTGATGCCAATGATCGGGAGCGCCAATCAGCACGGCATCAATATCTTTCCGTTCGAGAATCTCCTCGTAGCGCTTTGTGGTAAATATGTCGCTGCCGTAAAGCTCCTTCATATGCTGGAGCCGGCCGTCGTAGCAGTCGCAGGCTGCCACCAGCTTTGTCAAACCCGTAGCTGCCGAGCTTTTGGCGTCACCTTGTCCCATGCCGCCGCAACCGATCAAGGCAATCTGGATCTGGTCGTTAGGAGAGGAGGATTGTGGAAATACGGGCGAGGGAATCAGCGTTCCGGTCAGACCGGCAGCGGCGGCAGTCAGGAAATCACGACGGGTTTTCACTCCTTACTTTGTATCAGAAGAAGTGGACGCTTTTTTGTCGGAGGAAGCGGAAGAATTCGCGCCGGAATCAGAAACGCCCGTGGTTGACGCCGACTCATCTGGTTTTTTAGATCCGCCATTATTAGCATTGGTGTTCGATCCGCGAGCGTAATCCGTGACATACCAACCGCTACCTTTAAATTGAAATGATGGTGCCGAGAGCAGTCGCTCTACTTTGCCGCCGCATTTTTCATGCACTTTTAGCGGCTCATCTGAAAACTTCTGTATCACCTCAAAAACTTCGCCGCAGTTTTCACATCGATATTCGTATAGAGCCATGTGTACCCTCGAAAGGAATCTAGTGCTCGGGCTGTTTCGGGCTCTTTTCAATAATCGGGTGCTGCTGACCACCTAAAACTGGCCCATTCGCATCACTGGTCAGCCGTGCTACCGTTGTTTTTCCCGTTACTAGATCAATGGACTGCTTTAATAGGTTATCTTCCGAATTCTTAGGCGCTGAGCCGGGAATCGGATTGCCGTCCTGGTCCAGTTCGGGAGAACTGTCGTTCTCAGCCAGTTGGACCGTAGGAACAATACCCGTATCCTGAATGGCTTTGCCCGAGGGCGAGTAGTACTTGGCAACCGACAGAATCACGGCGCTGCCATCATCCATCTGAATCGTTTTGCGCAACCCGGCATTCCCGTAACTGCGTTCACCGACCACCTGTGCCCGTTTGTCATCCAGCAATGCGCCCGCTGCGATTTCCGCGCCTCCCGCTGTAGACCGATTGGTAATCACAACCAGCGGGCCGCTCCAGATTTGATCGCCGGGTTTAGCGGTAAAATCCTGTTTTGCCATTTTCTGGCCCTGGAGATAAGTAATTTCACCGTTATCCAGGAAGAGATTTGCCAAGGCTACGCCCGTCTCCTGCTCACCTGTGGAGCAGTGACGAAGATCAAGCACTATATACTTTGCTCCCTGCTTCTTAAGATCCTGCAGCCTGGATTTGACTTCGCCTAAACGGTTTCCCGCCAAACTCGCCACGTGAACATAGCCCACCTCGTTCGGCATTAGCTTGGCGACAACGTTGGGATAGGGAACTGCCACCCGCGTTAAGGATAGCTTCTGCGGGTCGGGATTCCTTAGCCGCAGAACAGTAACATCAATTTTCGAATTCAGCTCGCCGCGAAGCAATTGTTCGGCGTAAGCCAGTGGCATGTCGCGGGTTGCGACGTTGTTGATGCTTTCAATCAGGTCGCCTGTGGAAATATTCGCCTTTTCCGCAGGTGAACCCGGCAACACATCCACCACAGCTACGTAGCCATAGCGCTTCGCCAGCACCACGCCTATTCCAGCCTTCGTAGTGTCTTCGCTTTTCTCGTACTGGCGATATTGATCTGCATTCAGATAGCTGGCAAATGGATCAACCGACTCAAGAAGCCCGTTAATAGCGCCCAGCGTGACGCTCTTCATATCGGGTTCTTCCACGTACTCCAATTTGATGCGCTCAAGAACTTCGGTATAAACCTTCAAATGGCCATACACATCATCTGCGGCAACAGCCCCGCCAGCTCTTGCGCCGAGAAGCAACAGGACAACAACGCAGGTCGAGCTACCCACGATAGTCCACTTAAAACGATTGTTCATTAAAAATCCGGAGCGAAGGGAGTTCACCTAAATTATAGCTAATTTCAGGGCTTGCTCTTTGCCATCCGCCCTTTCCTATAGAAAAGGACGTCCGCGCCCACGTCTCGTTAGCCTCCGCTGCTTCTCTTAATTAAGCGAGGACCAGCTTTGCTGATTCGTCGCCCAGGCCAGTATTTGTGAGGTCCGGATCGATCTCAAATTGCGCTGTAAAGTGGAAGATGCTTCCGCTGCCCAATTTGCTTTCCACCCATAAGCTTCCGCCCATCATTGTCGCGAGCTGATAGGAGATTGTCAGGCCAAGGCCAGTGCCCCCGTAGCGTCTGGTTGATGACGTATCTGCTTGCGAGAAAGCCTCAAAAATCGTGTTTTGCTTATCCTCGGAGATGCCAATGCCGGTGTCTTTCACGGTAAAGTGAACATTCGCGGTAGTTTCTGATTGCTTGTCTAAGAAGACGTTGAGAGTAACACTTCCTTGGCTGGTGAATTTTATGGCGTTGTCGAGAAGGTTCAATAGAACTTGCCGAAGCCGCAGCGGGTCGCCAACCACATGATAAGGCGCATCATCGGAAATATGGCAAATCAAGGCAAGGTTTTTCTGAGCAGCTCGGACCTTCAAAGAACGGTGTAGCTCATCAGTTGAGGCTCTCAGATCAAACGAAACCCGGTCGAGAAGGAGCTTTCTCGCCTCAATCTTCGAAAAATCCAGAATATCGTTCACGATACCCAGTAGGGAGTCAGCCGAAATCTTGACTAATTCGAGATACTCTTTTTGTTCGTCGTCGAGATCCGTGCTGAGAGTAACGTCGGTCATCCCCAGGATGCCGTTGATGGGAGTACGGATTTCATGGCTCATATTGGCCAGGAAATCGCTTTTTGCTTGATTAGCCGCTTCCGCCGCATTCTTTGCGAGTATCAGTTGCTCCTCTGTCCGCCGCCGCGTCTCAATTTCTTCACCCAAAGCCTGATTGGTATGAGTCAGCTCCCGCGTGCGTTCCTGAACCCTGATTTCCAGTTCATCGCGTGAATGTCGCAACTGGCGCTCACTATTACGCAAAGCTGAGGTGCGTTCATCCACGAGCGCTTTTAACTTCTGCTCGCGTTGAACGACTTGATCCATGCGGAGGCGATAAGCGGCACCGCATAGGCCGATGACAGCAACTAAGATCAGCACGTAAAACGCCGTGGTTTCGTAAAAGTGGGGCCGAAGTGTAATGGCTGCCGTTGAAAGCTTTGATTTCCAGCCGTCATTGTCGCCCACCTGAATATGGAAGCGGTACGAGCCGTGCGGAATGTTGGTATAGAAAGCGGTTCTTCTGTCCCCAGCCTGCACCCAATCCTTATCGAATCCTTCCAACATGTACCGGAAGCGGAGTTTTCCCGGCGCGGCAAAACTCGGAGCCGTGAATTGGAATTCCAGCCGACCTTTTCCGGGAGGAATGGATATGGGCTTGCTGCTGGAGTAAGGGCGATCATCAATGGAAACACGTTCTAAAACGGCTTTTGGCCATACACTTTTTTGGGCCAAAAAGTCTGGATCAACGTACACGAGGCCGCCTGTTGTGGGAAGGTAAAGGCGTCCATCCTTACCTTTCCAGCCTGCTGGTTGAAAACCCCCGTTACATTCCCGGCTGCCCATGCCGTCGGCTGTATCGTAATAACTTACGTTGATTGCGCTGGTGTGATCCGCAGCCAAACGATCAAGTTCTCTCTTGCTCAGCCTGTATACTCCTCTATTCGTAGACAGCCAAAGATGTTCCTGGGAATCCTCAAGAATGTTGAATGTTGCTCCGTTGTATACCTGCTCGGAGGCAGCAAAGCTAGTGACCTTTCCATTCTTCAAACGGCTCAGGCCGTTATTGGTGGCCAACCACAAAACTCCGTCACTGTCGCTATGAATGCTGAACACAATGTTGCTTGAGAGCCCATTCTGTGTTGTATAGACACGAAACTTTCCGTTTTGAAACCTGTTCAGGCCGCCGCCGGAAGTGCCGATCCAAATCGCCCCGCTTCGATCCTCTTTGATGCACAAAACTAAATTATTCGAAAGTCCGTCCTTCGTGGTAAACGTAACCACCTTCTGACCATCAAAACGGCTTAGGCCCATTCTTGTGCCAATCCAGACGTTTCCCGCCCGATCCGTGTAGGTGCAAAAAATGAAGTCGCTTGGCAGTTGACCTCCAATAGGAGATCTCACTATTTTGTCGCCTCTTAGCTGTGCCAGTCCGTGCCGGGTACCGATCCAGATCGCGCCGCTTTGGTCTTGTGTGAGCGAGAGGACGAGGTTATCGGGCAATCCCTGCTTTTGGGTGAACAATGCCACCCGATTGCCGGTTTTCTCGATTAAGCCCTGGTCTGAGCCCATCCATAAATTACCGCTGCTATCTTCGAGAACGGGCAGAATAGTTTTGCTGGAGAGACCGTCTTTTGTGGTCAGCGTGGTAAACAAGCCCTGCTTAAGGCAAACGAGACCATGGCCGGCAGTGCCAACCCAAAGATTTCCTTCATGGTCTTCAAATATCGACCAGATATTTTTTCCCAGAATCCCGACGTCGTCGATATAGGAAGTCATTTTGCCATTCGCAAACCGACTTAGTCCGCCTGTTTCGGTGCCGATCCAGATTGTTCCTGCCCTGTCTTCAATGATGGAATAGATTTCATTGCTCTTAAGGCCATCCTTGACGGTAAAATTAGAAACACCCGCTGGAGAAATCCGGCTCAATCCATCTTTCGTGCCGACCCAAACCGTGCCTTGGCGGTCAGCTCTGACCACTCGGACATAGTTGCTTTTCAGACCGTTTTTGGTATCAAAGCTGATGAAGCGGCCTGTCGGTGAGAGGCGGCTTAAACCATTGTGGGTGCCAGCCCAAATATACCCATTGCGGTCCTCGGTAATTGAGAAAACAGAATTGTCAATCAGCCCCTTGGACTTGTCAAAAACTGAGAACCTGCCGTTTTTCATGCGAATGAGTCCGCCGCCGTCGGTTCCGATCCAGAGATCTCCTTGAGAATCTTCAAAAAGGGATTTGACGGCGTAATGAGGCAGGCCCGCTCGCGAATCGTAGACGAAGAACTTCTCCCCATCCAGGCGGTTTAGCCCGCCTTGCGTTCCAGCCCATAGAGTGCCTCGGTGATCCACCAGAAGAGCCTCCGTGAAGTTGTCGCTAAGGCCTGAGTTCTGACGGTCAAAGTTGACGAATCGGATGCCGTCAAATCGAGCTAAACCTTCTTCGGTGCCCAACCAGATATAGCCATCCGCTGTTTGCGCAATTGAAAGAACTACATTGAGCGGTAAGCCTTGCCCTGCTTGCCAGTTCTGGAAGATAAATTGATGGATTGGCTTGTCCACAGCAAGGCTGGCCTCGGCTGTTGCGGAACACAGGTGCAAAGTAAGGGAAAACGGTAAAACTATTAAAAAAGCACGGCTCAGAAGATTCCGAGCCGCTCTCCCTAGAGCCAAATAGCGGGATTCGTTTGCCAGGTCAGGCGTTCCGAATTGCTCTCTTAAGCTGTCCACTGAGTTCCGCTGACCTCCCTCCTTATCTCCATCGGCTATTTGCCTGGAAAATTCCATACCTAAGTAGAGTGGTGGGATTCTTCTGAAATCCTCAACTTTTTTTCGGCATTTCCGATAGAACACATACCGGCTCTTAAAATTTAGACTCTTTGGAAGGCGCAATTTGAAGGCCGGAATTTCAAAGGAGCAATTCTTGATAAAAACAATATCTGTAATTTTGAGCCTTACAGCGCTGGCTTCTTCCGCCATGCCTGGCTCTGGAAAGAAGTTCTCGCCTGAAATAGAGGCTCTTGATCCACAAGCGTCAGTCAAAGTGATTGTGCAATGGAAAAATCAGGCGAACGGCGCGAGTGATTCCAAAGTCACTGGCCGTGGCGGACGGAAACTTTCGCATTTCCGCTCTATTAAGGCAGGAGCTTATACCTTATCTTCCGCATCCGTCAAAGATTTAGCGGACGATCCGGAGGTGGCCCACATCTCCCTCGATCATCCGATTCATGCCAAGTTGGACAACACCGCTGGCGCTATCAACGCCAGTGCTGCATGGACTAACGGCTTTACTGGGAGCAATGTTGCGGTCGCGCTAATTGATAGCGGCATTAATGGTGATCCTGATCTGGGCCTTTCATCTGGCTTAGGCACCAGAATCGCTTACGTCGAGGATTTCACACAACCCAACAGCTCTCCGTTGACCTCTTCGACAGGAAACATGCTGCTTGGTGCTTCGGCGCGCCCTAACCAATATGGACAGGATCTATACGGTCATGGGCAGCACGTTGCCGGTATAATCGGCGGTAACGGGACTAGTTCGGCTTGTTGGACCTGCACTCGCCACTTTATTGGCGCGGCGCCAGGGGCCAGCTTGATTGATCTGCGCGTACTGGATCAGAACGGGGAGGGGAGCGACAGCACTGTAATCGCCGCCATCGAACGCGCTATTCAACTGAAGGATACCTATAATGTACGAATCATTAATCTTTCTCTAGGAAGGCCAGTCTACGAGAGCTATGCTGATGATCCTCTCTGCCAGGCAGTGGAAGCCGCTTGGAAAGCCGGGATTGTAGTAGTCGTGGCTGCCGGTAATGATGGGCGCGACAACTCGTTCGGAACTTTTGGTTACGGGACCATCAATGCGCCTGCGAATGATCCTTATGTGATTACCGTAGGCGCGATGAAGGCGATGGGAACCCCCACTCGTACTGACGATCTGATTGCGAGTTATAGCGCAAAAGGTCCGACACAAGTCGATCACATTGTGAAACCGGATATCCTAGCTCCCGGCAATCTGGTTGTTTCCCTGCAAGTACAGGGCGCAACTCTTGAGACTCAGAACCCCTCGAATCTCATTCCCCTCTCTTACTACCAATCGAACCCGTCCTTGGTAAATAGCAACAATTACTCGCAAGACTATTTCATCCTGAGCGGTACGAGCATGGCTGCGGGCGTTGTGAGCGGTGCGGCTGCTGATTTGCTGCAAGCTAACCCGAGTCTTACGCCCGATCAAGTAAAACTTCTGTTGATGCAAACATCTTACAAGACGTTTCCGCAGAGCAGCTCGGTTTACGATGCCACCACCCAGCAGACTTATACCAGC
>CAXUBB010000111.1:0-8019 GCA_964249105.1 uncultured Bryobacteraceae bacterium
TTCCTGGTGGATTTCGCGGACAAGCTGAGGGGCGGACAGATTCAACTCGTCAAAACAGCGGTTGATGAAGATGCCTTTGGCGTACAGCATGGTACCCATGGCACCATCCGCAACAATGACTTTCGATTGCAATCGGTTGCGAAACTCGGTAGCGCGAGTATTCGTGATAGGTTCGGCAGCAGTCATGAAATTACACAAAGAGCCTAAATTCTAAAGAAAACAGGCTCAAAAGGGAATTTCTTCATTGTACCGCGAGGCGCTCACTTTATAATGAAAATGCGCTGTACTATCACGTACTTGCATACTAAGCTGGTACCATTTTTTGCTTCCGCCTCCATGAATAGTAAACGATGCAAGCGACCAAATTACTTACCAGCACCACTCCGGCGATTTTACAGGCATAACCGATGGGACTGGAAACGTCAATGATGGGATACACAGCAATAAAAACAGCGATGAGGCTCGAAGCCAGTCCGCCGACAGACGCCAGTCGGAGCCATAAGGGCAGCGAGAACTTCCGGTGGGCAAACAAGGGAATTGCGAATAAAATTACGTAGATGATGGCATAATGAACGGTCATTGCATTCTGTAGCAGTTGCATGGCTTCCTGCTCGCGCACGCCCGCCGTGCTCAGGACAACCATCGCAATCACGAGAACCGCCACGAACAGGATCGAGTTTACCGGCGTCTTCCAGCGTGGATGGACCGTGTTGAACCAGGAGGGCAACAGGTGGTCCCAACCGGCTGTCATGGGCAGTCTGGTCGGTCCCGTAAAGATCAGACTGGCCGCTGCCACGGCTCGCAGCAGCAGCATGCTAATGGTAACGGGAGCCGCCCAGTTGCTGTCTGCCCCGAACGCGAGACGGAACGTTTGCGGTATGGGTCCGATCAGGTTAATGGGGCGATCGCCGACAAAGGCCAGCACGGAACTGGTTCCCAGGATAAACATCAGCGCGATAATCGGCGCGGAAATCAAAACCGATTGACCGATAGTGCGGGCAGCGCTCTTGGTCTCGCCCGCCATAATGGCGACATACTCGAATCCGCTGAGAGCGCCCACCGTCATCTGCCCGAAAATCGCCAGACTGAACCAATTTAGTTGCGGAACTGCCCAGAGTATGGGCGTATATGTATTGTGCTGACCTTTGACTTTGCTCCACAAAGGTAAGGTGAGGAGCACCGCATAAGCCCCGCTAATCATCAGGCTTCCGAAATTATGAAGCCATTTGCTGAAGTGCAGTCCGGAAATCGCCAGCAGAACAATCACGAGCAGAACGAGTCCAATCAGAGAAGTGGTCATGATTCTGCTGGCGGGAAGCCATTCCGCGCTGGGACCAATAATGTAGGACAGATCCGTCGGGATGACAAACAGAACGGTGGCCACGCAAACCACGGCGTAAGCCCAAAGGTTCCAAGCGGTGAGAAAACCGGGGAACTCGCCAAAGCCATGCTTAGCCCAGCGGTAAAGGCCGCCTTCCAGCGGCATGGCCGCATTCAGATAGATCACAACGGCAGCCAGAGGCAGGTAAAACAAAAGCATCGCCGCCAGCCAGAAAACGACATGCGCTTTGCCGAGTTTAGCCGCGATCCCGACCCAAGAAGACCCGACCACGCAAAGTATTTGCGCCAGCACCAAATCGGGCAAGGTCAATTCTCTCCGAAGATGAACCGTTTCCTCGCTGGTTGTCAGCTTTTCCTTTGCCGCGCTTGCCACGATTTGCATATGATGGCACAGCGACAGGAAACTCTGCCAAGGCTTATATTAAGCTCAATACGATATGCAAACCCGAGGCATTCAGCGTTGGACCGGCCTGGTGATGATAGGAGATGGATTGGCCGGGCTGATCTGGCCCTGCGAGTATCTGCGCAAACTGGAGATCGGCCCTAAACCCGTGAATGACGTATTGGAGGCGTTAGCGGAACGGCCGGCGCTGACAAGAGCAATGTGCGTCTTTGAGGTGACGATCGGCACCTGGGTCTTTCTGAATCGCTGGTAGCTCAATCGTTCCCGTTGTCATTTCTCAAGGTAGAAATGACCGGCGAAAAGGGCGTCAATGCCCGAAGAGTAGAAGCTCCGGACGGCATCACGAGGAGTGCATACGAGCGGATCACCGAATAAGTTGAAGCTGGTGTTATAAAGCGCCGGCAGGCCAGTGGATTCTCCGGCGGCTAACAAGAGCGAATGGTAGAGCGGGTTTTCCTCCCGGCGTACGGTGTGTACCCGGACGTAACCGTCGCCTAGGATCGCGGCGGCGAAAGTTTCGCGGTGCTCGGGACGGACACGGCTCACGGTCGCCAGATAGTCGGCATTAGGCTTTACGTCGAAGTAGCTTTCAGCTAATTCCTGAGGCACGGACGCGGCGAACTTGCGGAAGTTTTCCCGATGCTTGATGTATACGTTCAGGTTTTCGGTGGAGTACGGGTTCAGGGGAGAAGCCAGGATGCTGCGGTTGCCTAATGCTCGCGGCCCGAACTCCATGCGTCCCTGCATCCAGGCTACGATCTTATGATCGTTCAGCGCGCGTACCGCGGTTTGGATGAGATCATCCTGCGTGGGCAAAAACTGGAATCTCAGTTTGCAGTTTTCGAGTACTTGTTTTGTCTCTCCCAGGGAAAAGGATGGTCCCAGGCAGAGGGTTTCGAAAGGAATGCGAGCGGTTTGCTTATAGAAGTTATGCCAAACGTGAAGCGCGGCCCCTAAGGACGTTCCGGCATTTCCTCCCACAGGTTGAACGAAGACGTTATTGAATCGTTCCTCCAGGGCGTGAACGAGAAAACTGTTGAGCGCCAGTCCACCGGCCAGACAAACATTTTGGGCGGAGCCTAGCATGGCGGTTATGGATTTTTCGACAGCGGTTTGCAGGCTGAGGGAGAGATCGGTTTTTATGTCTGGACTGAAAGGCTGAACTGGATCAAGCCCGCATTCTTCAAAAAATCGAGCGCTGAAGCCGCCGTGAGTCAGACGGTCGGCATCAAAATAAGAACGGTCAAAACGGGGCCAAGCCGATCCGCTTCGACCGAGAAGTTTTTGGAAGATAGCTTCATAACTTGGCTTGCCGGATGCGGAGAGCCACTGTACTTTGTGCTCATCCGCTCTTGGCTCGAATCCGAGCAAACCGGTCACCCGGTTGAAGAGATCCCCTAGCGAATCCGGAAAGTACATCTCGCGAACGGACGTCAGTTGATTGCCCTCTCCACGGTAGAGCACCGCCGAGCGATAGTCGCCGGCGCGATCAATGCTCAGCACCGTAGCCGACTCGAATGGGGAGCAGTAATAAGCCGAAGCGGCATGGGCCTGGTGATGCTCCACAACGGCGACTTCGCTGTGGGGAAAGCGCGATTGCAGTTCGAGGAGAGCCAAGCTTTCGGAAGCCGAAGCGAAGGGACGGGCAAGGGCAATGCAGTCGATTGAGTCTGGTTTAATCGCTGCCGCATCAGTCGCAAATTGGAACGCTTCGTCGGGAAAAGCGCCGGGGCGGTCATGGCGGGAAACTTTGGCCTGTTCAACAGCGGAAGCAATGCGGCCGTCCTTCAAAACACAACAGGAAGGATTGCTGAGCAAGCCGCCTAAGCCTACAATGGTTTGCGGCAAATTTAAACCTTTCCGAGCCTTTCAATCACGCGTTCGCGACCGATGCAGATGAAGACCGCGAAGGCGCTGGGGCCTACCGTTTGCCCGGTCAGCGCGGCGCGGCTTGCATTGATGAGCAGTCCCGCTTTCACGCCCCGTTCTTCAGCCAGTTTCCGCAACTCGGCTTCCACGGATGTTTCCGAAAACTCAGCATTGGCTCCGATACGGGTCGCTAATTCCCGCAGGAGTTCGCGCGCGCCGGGGGCGTCCAGCTTATCTTTTGCCGCGCCATCCATGTGAAAATCATCCGCGAAGTAGGCGCGGCCTTTGGTCGAGAAATCGAGCAGGGTAGCGTAACGGGTGCGGATCGTATCCACAACGTGGAGGAAAAACGCTTCGTCTCCGTAAGATTGCAAATGATGTTCCTGGAGGGACAGGCGCACAAGAGGCGCTAACTCCTCAATCGGCATCGACCGCAGATGCTGCGTGTTGAGCCACAGGGCTTTGGGATCAATCGGGTCGGCTTCGCTGAAATTCACCACGGCATTGCTGCGATGCACGCCCTCGAAGCTGAAGGAACTGGTTAGCTCATGCAGGCTCATCTGCTCGCGATTGTCTTTGGGAGACCAGCCGAGCAGGCACAAGAAGTTAATATAGGCGAGCGGCAAAAAACCGTTGTCGCAATAAGTCATGACGCTGACCACGGGACCATGCTTGCGTTTTGATAGCTTTGCGCCGTCGGGCGCAATCAGCAGGGGCAAATGGGCAAATCGCGGTAGATCATCTCCCGCCGCCTGGAAGAGAAGGATGTGCTTGAAGGTGTTTGACAGGTGATCCTGCCCGCGAATGATGTGGGTGATCTTCAGGTCGATGTCGTCGGCGCAGGAGGCCAGATGATAAGTCGGCATGCCGTTGCTGCGGAGAAGGGCAAAGTCCTCGATGTCGGCGGTGAGCTTGGATTGTTCGCCGTAAACTTCGTCCGTGAACTTGACTTCCTGCACGGGTTCTCTTCGGACCCGAAAACGTATCACAAACGGTTCGCCGCTTTCGGCGCGCTTCCGGCTTTCCGCTTCCGAAAGATTACGCATTTCTGGATTGAACAACCAAGGGCCTTCGCTATGGGCGTGGCCTTCCGACTCCGTGACAGCGGGAGTGAAGTCCCGATAAGCTAAGTCTTTTGCGAGCAGATCGTAGGCTAATTTACGGTGCAAATCCAGACGTTCGGATTGCCGATAGAATTCGTCCCAGCCCAGATCGAGCCAGTTCAAGCCTTCGTGGATGGAGTTTAACGATGCTTCGGTGTTTCGATCCACGTCGGTGTCGTCGATTCGCAACACCATCGTTCCTCCGTTTTTACGGACGTAAAGCCAATTAAAAATAAAAGTTCGGGCGCTGCCAATGTGAAGATAACCGGTCGGCGAAGGCGCAAAGCGGGCACGGATCATGAAACTTCAGTTTATCCGTACAACATCTTCAGCGCACGGTTTTACTCCGCCAGTAAAACTCCATCCCGGCGATGGCTGCGCGCCCCGGCATGCGCACGCCCGGTATTTCCTCATATCCGGTGTTCGTTACATTTGTGAGTTGCACAAACGGCTTTACATAACGAAAAGTTCGCTCTGCCGACAACTCGATTAAAGGATACGGATCGCGTCCGTACCGCTGGAGAACTCCAATCCGCACGTGCGTGTCAATCCGTTGTGGGCCATGACCCCACCATGTCACCGTGCCTGAATGGACCGGATATTCGAAAATATATTTCGACTGTTCACCATTCAGCGCCTGCTGCGCCCCATGCAGGCCCGTGTACGCGATGTCCACACGCTGCGACGCAGCAAGCTGAAACCGGAACACCGCCTCGAAACCCGTGAAGCGCAGATTATCAATGTTTTCTGCCCGCCAGATCTCATTCGGATTCGAACGGACATAATCAATATCGTTGCGCTCGCGCCGATGGAACAAAACCACATCTCCACTATGCCGCCCCACATTCACCTGCGCCCCGCCTTCATAGCTCCAGGCGCTCTCCGGTTTCAGATTCGGATTGCCCAGGTTGGCCGGGTCGGAATAATAAAGATCCGTAAACGTCGGCAGTCGAAAAGCGCTGCTCACTGATCCATGCAGTTTAAAATGGCTGTTTACCCAATATCCGCCCGAAATCGATGGGCTGAACTTCTTCTGTCCGCCCGAAAACACCTCCTCGCGCGCTCCGATAGAGAGAGAAAAACGCCGCAAAACCCGCGCATCAAAGCTTCCATACACCGCCCCGCGATTCCGTTGATGATGGCCCAGATTATTGCTGTCGATCACATCACGATACGCTTCTGCGCCATAGAAGAAGCGCGTGGTATGTGTGATCTCTTCATGACGGCGCAAGCCAAGCTGATAACTTTCGGTGTAATGGCGGTTCTCATAGAGGGAAGGTTGGTAACGAAACAGGTCAAACAGATCGGTATGCCGCCGAAAGCCAAAATCGACTTCCGTTTTTTCGCCTAAGTCCTGCCGCGCTCCCGCAAACCACCCTCTTGTGCGCTCCCATGACGGATAGCTGCCGTAAAACTGGGCCGCGCCAAACGGACGATCGCTCCAGCCCAGCAGCACGTCGCTATGTCCCAAGCCTGATCGAAAGCTTGTCTCCGAACCAAACGCCAGACTCCGGTAGTCCCGATCCGGCATGAACCCGGTCGAGAGTTCCCGCGTGAAAGTAACATGCTCGCTGACGTTCTCCCCGGCGTAAGCCAGAGATCCATTCTGTTGATTGGTGCCAAAACTCCCGCCCGCCGCGCTCAGACGCACTTCGCTGACAGTGGGCGGGGCCGTGATGAAATTGACCACGCCTCCCAGCGCATCCGAACCATACAAGGTAGATCCGCTACCTTCGAGCACTTCAATCCGCCCCACGGCTGCAAAAGGAAACGGCAAGTCGAGATTGTTATGCGCTGTCTGCGCATCGTTCAACCGCAGTCCATTGACGAGAACCAAAGTCTGTCCAAAGGAAGACCCGCGAATTGAAAGATCCCCTTGCACCCCCGGTGCCCTCTGACGAACATCGATAGACGGATTGGACTGTAGCGCATCCATTGCATTGCGAAACACCGTGGGCGACTGCCCAATGTTGATACTGTCCACCGTGCGATCCGCCTCATCGAGCGGAATCGGCTCATACGTCCCGGTGACAATCACCTGCTGTTTGCTAGCCGGAACAGCCGCCGGATTGGGACCACTCTGCTGCTGAGCTTTTGCGGCCACAACTATTTGCAGCAAAAGCGCAACCGAGCCTTTCAACACTCCTTGCAAAGTAATTCGTCCGCTTACTTCTTCAAATTCGTTTCAAACAGCTTGTCAATCCGCTTGTACTCATCCGTCCAACTGCTTGCTTCCTTAAACCCGTGATCCTCCACCGGGTACACGGCCAGTTCCCAATTGTCTTTGTGCAATTCAATCAACCTTTGCGTCAAACGGACTGTGTCAATGAAATGCACATTCGCATCCACCATGCCGTGACAGATCAGCAGCGCGCCCTTCAATCCATCCGCAAAGAAAATGGGGGAAGACTGTTTATAAGCCTCCGAATCCTTCTGCGGAAGATTCAAGATGTTGCTCGTATAGCCTTGGTTGTAAAGCGCCCAATCGCTCACCGGACGCAGCGCCGCGCCCGCCGCGAAAGCGCCCGGCTGCGTAAACATAGCCATTAAGGTAATAAATCCGCCGTAACTGCCGCCATAGATGCCAATGCGCTTCGGGTCGGCTCCTTGTTGCGAAACCAGCCACTTCGCCGCATCCACCTGATCGGTTAAATCCGTTCCGCCCATGTGCCGATAGATGGCCGTGCGCCAGTCGCGTCCATAGCCCTTTGAGCCGCGATAGTCAATGTCGAGCACCAGATAACCGTGTTCTCTCAAGAAATGATGGAACAGGTATTCATGGTAGTATCCGCTCGACCACCCTTTATGCACGTTCTGCAGATAGCCCGCGCCATGCACAAAAATCACCGCCGGGCTGCCCTTCGCATAATGTGCGGGCTTATAGAAATGCCCTGGAACTTTCGCGCCGTCCCGCGCCGGAATTTCCACAATCGGCGTATCCAGCCAGGGATAGCTGTGAAACTCAGGGGCTGGCGAATTCGTTAGCTCCCTGGCAGCGGCCATGGGCTGATTCGGCTGCAAGTATAACTCGGGCGGCTTGTTCGTATACGAGTAAACATCCGCTACCCATTTGTCATCCGGCGAAACCGTCGCGGCGTGCAGGCCGGTCAGTTTCGTCATGCGCGTTGCCTCGCCGCCGCTCACCGGCATCGACCACAAATGGCGCTCAAAAAAGCTGCCTTGGCTTGTCGTCAGATAAAAATGCGACTTGTCGCGGGACAGTTCGACTTTATCGACCTCAAACCGGCCCGAAGTGATCTGCTTCGGAGCGCCTCCCTCGTAGCCAATCTCATATAGATGATT
>CAXUBB010000111.1:8029-13072 GCA_964249105.1 uncultured Bryobacteraceae bacterium
AGCCAACCCTGCCCTCCTCCCGGACCACCCAGCCAAGCCTTGTCCTCATCCTTGAATAAGACACGCGTTTTGGCGCTGGCGGTATCCAGGGCAAAAATCCAGCAGGTTTTGTTATCCCGTGCGCGCGCCGAAAAAACCGCCTTGCTCCCATCATCGGAAAACAAAACAGCCTGGGGCGGAACGCCGCCGGGGATGAACCCGCTGCGCCCTCCGCACCCGCTTCCATCCTCGATGTCCGCAATGGGCGCGCCGATCTGCCCATGATCCACGGTTTTGGCTTCCCCAGTCACGGAATTTATGATGATCAGATGCCGCTGCGTGAAGTCATCTCCGACACGCGCCCGGCTCGCCATCTCTTCCGGATAACTGGAGTCCGTAATCCACTCCGGCACGTTGTCCGGCTTCGTATTAGCCGCTGGCTCGCTCACAACCGCGAGCACATATTTGCCGTCCGGTGAAAGCTGCATTTGCATAACGCTCTGCCGCGCCTGCAAAGTGTAAGGCTTACGCGGATTGAACTTCTTCTGCGTCGTCTCTTTTTCCTTTTTTAGTTTCTCCCGGTCGCGTACCGTTTCAAAAAACTCTGCCTGCTCCTTCTTCAGATACTCCTGGCTTTCCGTCTCCTTTTTAGCGCCGGAAGGGGGCGCGCCAGCCGCCGGAGCCGGACGAACGTCTGTTATCTGCTCCAGATCTCCGTTATCGAGCGAAAGAACAAATAGATTACCGCCGCGCTGAAACGCGATATGGCGGCCATCCGGAAGAAATCTCGGATTCGTTTCCCCCTCCGCGGTTTTCGTTACCTGACGGCTCTTGCCCGTCGCATTGTCAGTGACGAATAGATCGCCGTCTTGTGAGAATACGCTCAGCGAGCGATCTTTACTGGTATCGGCGGAAGAAGGAGGCGCAAAACGCTTCTCCTCCTCGGAAAGCTTTTTTAGTCCGGAGCCGTCGCAATTCACGACATACGTGTCAGGCGGGGCGCTCGCCGCGTCAGAAGCTTTCTTCCATTGAAAATAAAGCTTGGAACTATCCCCCGACCACCGAATCTGCGTAGGCTCCGTTCCCACCAGATTGGGACCGCGCATAATGTTCTCAATCGTGAGGTCAAATTTCTTTTCAGCCGCCCGGAGCGGATGAAACGAAAAAAATAAGGCAATTAAAACGCCAAGGGTACCGCGAACCATGTTTCCCGAATGATAACGTGGCTCCCGAAAGTTTAGAGAATTGAAGCTTCGCGTCGCTTGTACAGGAGAGCGGAACCTACTGTAAGTAACGGCTGTACCCAAAACCAAAAAGCCGAATCCAATCAGCTTTTAGAGCTTCGTACGCGTAAACCGTCCACGGATAATAAAACCGCGATTCCGCTGATTGCCGCGCCCCCTGCATTTTGTATCGAATCGGAAAATGCGCAAAGATAAGGCTCGCCCGAGGCAAATGGCTTTCCGAGCTCACCACCTCCGCCGAGCGCCAGCCGTGCGCTTTCATCATCTGAACGGAGTAATAAGCGTTTCCGATAGTGTTCCGCGCTTGATCCTCCTCCAGAAGAGCGGCGGACGGAACGCCTTGAGCTTTTGCTATCGAGGCCATTACTTCCGCTTCCACGTAGCGGTTGTGGGCCGCCCCGCCCGTCAGGATTAACCTTGGGGCAACTCCAGCCCGATATTGCCGGACTCCTTCAGAAACTCGCTCCCGCTGCACGGGCGAAGGCCCGCCATCGGGATTGGCCGGACATCCCAGCACGATAATCGTGTCAAACTTTGCTTGCGTCGTATTGCCCAGCGGAATCGACCGGTACAGCAAAACAACAGCAACAATTCCAACTACCGCCAGGAAAGGGAGAATGACGGCAATCCGCTTGCCGGAATTCACTCTACATAGAGTAAGCAACTCTGCCGTTATTGCTTCTTCTTTCTGCCAAACTGTTGCAGAATCGAATTCACAGGATTATTCTGCTGCTGCTGCGCGCCCTGCTGCTGTCCATTGCCGCCTCCCAGTAAGCCGCCTACGATACCACCCACGCCCTTTTTGCCAACCACCGCGTTCACTAATTTTGACGGATCAGTTACGTTGGGCACCAGATTGCTCACTTTCATTTTCGCCATGGCCTGCATATCGGGCGTAAACGAGGGATGCGCCATGCTCCCCGTTATCAATACCGGTATGACCAGTTCGCCTTTGTTATTGGCCAGCGCGGTTTGCATAAATCCGCCGATGTTAGTGCCGCCCACCGCCTGGCTAGGACCGCCCGCCAACACCGCCGTTGCGTGCATATCGATGGCTTGATCGACCAGATTCAGGGTGCCCTGACCTCCCAATGAACCGGCATCTAAAACCGCTTTCAAGTTGTTCGTGGAAGCTAAACCGTTTTTGATGTCCAGCGTGCCGGAAAGCTGCTTTAAGGCTGTGCTGTTTCCCCCTTGCGCGGGAGCGCTTCCTAAAAACTTTCCGACTTTTGACAGCTCATTAAGAATATTCACATTCTTAAGCTGTCCATTCGCGACATTAAAATTCAAGGTTCCATTAAGCGAGCGAGTCAGTTCCGCGCCCGATCCCAGGGCAAAATTTAGATTCGCGTTCGACGCCAAACTTCCATACAGGGTGTTCTTTACCGAACTGACAGCCGATAGCAGCGCATTCGTATCCACTCCGTTTAACTTGGCATTGACCGAGCAGAGCGGGTGCGCGGGCCGCGTATCCACTGAAACAGTGCCGCTTTCCTTGCCGCCAAACACATCAGCAGTAACAGGCGATAACTGCACCACCCCGCGGTCGAGCTTGCAAGTAGCCTGCACGTTGCTAAGCGTCAAATCATCCGCCCGAATCGTCTTTGCCGACAGCGTTCCAGAGCCTGTTGTTTTCTCCATAATGCTTGGTTCCTTCGCGGTATTAGGCTGGCCTTTAGCCGGGGTTTGCTGCTTCGGCGTTGCCGTCAATTGCTGCAGTTCAGTCGTGTTGATTTGATCCGCCGCCAAGGCAAACTTAACCTGAGGCGCCGCGAGATTACTAGCCGCCAAATTTCCGCGCAAGCTTGTGCTGCCCACCGAAGCCGCTAAGTTATCAATAGCCACACTGTTCTGAGAAAAATGAAGATTCGCCGAACTGATCGCCAACGGCTTTGTCAAATTGGGGGTTGTGATATTGGCTCCAGCCACGCTGCCCGTGCCTGAAAACACCAGCTTGGAAGGTTGCGCTGTTGGGCCTTGCACATGCGCGTCCAGGGACAGCTTGCCGCTGCCGGTCATTCCCTTCGAGATGTCCGCGCCGTACGCTTTTGCGATGTTCAGCAATTCGGCAATATCCGCGTTGCTTGTCTTCAGCGTTGCATCCACAGTGCGGTTCGGGGTCGTATACTGTGAAAGCGCGAAAGCCACCCCCAACACGGTGGAACCACTTTTGGCCTGGAACGGGTTGGATTTTATGCTGTCCGGCGACAACGCCAAGGCAATTTCCGGCACCAGAACCGGCAGCTTAATCTCGCCGCCGCTCGCCTCCAAATTCTTAGCATCTAAAGACCCGTTCAACTGAGGAGCATTCACGGGACCCTTCGCCGTAATATC
Organism: uncultured Bryobacteraceae bacterium; assembly: GCA_964249105.1. Classification (GTDB taxonomy): domain Bacteria; phylum Acidobacteriota; class Terriglobia; order Bryobacterales; family Bryobacteraceae; genus Bog-105. Next base: position 11,587 of record CAXUBB010000111.1, read on the forward strand.
AGCATTCACCGTTCCCGTCACCTGATAAGCGGGATCAAACGCTACTCCGAACGATCCCGCCAACTGCGCCAGTTCTTTCAGCGAAGAGTTATTGGTTTTCACCCGCATATCAATTTGCGCCGGTTTAGCGCCCGCGTTCGCGGTGCCTGAGAAGGCAAACGAGGTCGGCCCCAACTTCAGCGTGCCTGAGCGGATATTGACTAAATCCTGCTTGCGGTCGGCGGAAAGATCATACTGCGCTTCAATCGGATAAGCGAGCTTCGCCCCCCGAATCATCGCATTCTCCAGTTTGAGATTTCCCTTGCCCGCCACTGTCTCACCCTGAGAATTGATATCTGTTTCTCCCGACAGGGTGCCGTCGGTGCCCTCAGGAATGGACCCTTTCGCAAACCGGTTCGCGGCCGCCAATGACACTTCCTGTAGGGAAACACGCCCATCCACCGGCATGCTGGCCGTGTTGCCTGTTGGCAGAGGCCCCACCTTTCCATCAAACGCGAGCAACTCCTTTCCATTCCCCGGCAAATGCGCCGCCAACTTCAACCCGAAACGTTTGTTCGGCGCGAAATCAGTTAGATCCACGTCGATGTGGTCATAAACAGACCTCGGCTCCCGCGTCGTCGCATCCGTCAAAGCCACCTGTCCGTCATCGATTTTTAATTCATTCAGGGTCAGCGAGGAAGACCCGCTGGACTTGTTCTCCTCACCCAGAGTCGAAAAGTTCCATGTTCCTTGCCCGTTACGAATCAACTCAATTTGAGGATGGCTCAGCCTGAGAGATTTCACCTCGGGATTCCCGCCGATCAATGAAAACAGGCCCACGCTGACGTACACGTCCTTTGCCGTGGCAAAAGGATGGGAGGAAGAAAAGGTGGGATCTTCCCCGATCGTCAGTCCATCGATGCTGACCGAGAAAGGAAGAAGCCGCAATCCAAGAGCGCCCAGCGTAACGGGCCGGTTCAATTTCTTCTGTAGCTCGGCCTGCACGCGCGGACGATAATGATCTACATTCGCCAGGAGGATACCAAATACTACGGCTACTAGCACAACAACGACAGCAAGAATGACAAGAATACGGCGCATATAGAATCGACGCCAATCTCATGGGAATGGTCGCAATTTATCCAATTGTGAATAAGAAATAATACAGATGTCTGTTCTCAACCCTTAAATCAAAATGGGAGAACCGGCTTGGGGAGCGCTAGGCTATGAACAAAAGAAGATTCTTGAAGACATCCGGTGCTTTGCTCACCGGCGGCATGTTCTCGCACTTGGTAGCCGATGAGCAGCGTACCGGACGCACAAATTGGGCCGGCAACTACGAATACAATACCGACCAGCTATATCTTCCCCAAACGACCGAAGAAGTACAAAAGTTCGTAAAATCCAACAGCCCGCTTAAAGCGCTCGGCTCACGCCATTCTTTTGACGGGATCGCCGACAGCACCGGATGCCAAATTTCTCTACAGAACCTTCATGGGATGGAGTT
>CAXUBB010000112.1:0-9553 GCA_964249105.1 uncultured Bryobacteraceae bacterium
TGCGACATACTTGGTTCTTTTGCCGATTACGTTTTCGCTGAATACTTACAGTTCAGTATTACAACCGGCTGCTCCGTCTCAATCGGGCACGTGCGCGCACGTCAACAGCGCCGGAGATTTTCCGGCGGTGAAAGGTGAAGTTGGTCAATGTGGAGGAAGGCTGATCATCTCCAAGCGCTCAGAGCCGAAAACGTTCAGTCCGCTCACCGCCAACGACAACATCTCAAAGGACATTATCGGCCTGATGATGGCGGATCTGATTCATATTAATCGCGACAGTCAGGAAACGGAAGCCGCGCTGGCAAAGTCATGGACAGTTTCCCCGGATGGCCGCCGGTACACACTACGACTGCGGCGCGGCCTGCGATTCTCCGATGGCTATCCCTTCGACGCCGACGACGTGCTCTTTACTTTTCAAAGTTATCTCGACGAGCGAACGCACTCGTCCCAACGGGATCTGCTGGTGATTGCGGGCAAACCCATCGCTGTCAAAAAAATTGACTCCTATACCCTTGTTTTCACGCTGTCGCAGCCCTACGCCGTCACTGAGAGGCTTTTTGACGGCATTGCCATTTTGCCCCGGCATCTCCTGCAACGCAGTTACGAAGCGGGTGAATTGACGAGCGTCTGGGGTTTAAACACCCCTCCCGCTCAGATTGCGGGCCTAGGGCCGTTCCGATTGAAAGAATACGCTCCGGGACAGCGCGTCGTTTTAGAGCGCAACCCGTACTACTGGAAATCAGACGCGAAGCGGCAGCGCCTTCCCTACCTCGATGGAATTATTGCGGTGTTCGTTGCAAACGGCGACGCGGAAGCGCTACGGTTCGAGTCGGGAGAAACGGACGTGATCAGCCGTTTAAGCGCGGCGAACTTCGCCGTTCTCGAAAAAAGTCAACAACAGCGTAAGTTCCGGCTGCATGATCTCGGTCCGGGACTTGAATATGGTTTTTTATTTTTCAATCTCAACGACCTTCCATCCAATACTCCTCCCTCCCTGAGGGAGAAGCAGAACTGGTTCCGGCAGGTGGCTTTCCGGCAGGCCGTCTCATCCGCTGTTGACCGCGAAAGCATTATTCGCCTCGTGTACCGGGGACGGGCCTACCCGCTCTCGGTTGAGGTCACGCCGGGAAACAAGTTGTGGGTAAATCGCGGTATTCCGCCCGCTGTCCACTCTCCCCAACGGGCTCGTCAGTTATTGCGGCAGGCCGGTTTTTCATGGGGGAGCAACAACTCTTTGAAAGACGCGGCAGGCAAAAGCGTCGGGTTTTCCATTCTGGTCAACGCGGGAAATGCGCAGCAGACGCAAATGGCCACGCTCATTCAACAAGATCTGAAAGACCTTGGTATTGAGGCATCGCCAGTCCCGCTGGATTATCACACGTTTCTCCACCACATATTCACCAGTTATGAATATGAAGCGGCTATTATTACCCTGGCCGACCTTGACTCAGATCCGAATACTGAAATGGACGTCTTGACCTCTCGTGGCGGTACTCACGTTTGGGATCTCAATTCCAGCCATCCTGCCCCATGGCAAAGCGAGATTGACTTGCTCATGGGACAACAATTAATTGCGCCGAATTTCAAAGAACGGAAGCGCATCTTTGACCGGGTACAGGATCTCATCTGGAGCAACATGCCTGCCGTCTTTCTGGCAAGCCCCAACATTCTAGTGGGCGCAAAAACCCGCGTGGGAAACTTTCATCCCGTCATCCTCGGCGACTACACTCTCTGGAATGCGGAGCAGCTTTTTATTCGTCATGCGCCAGATGCAGCAGGGAATCCATGAGCGCCGCCACCCCAGCTTCTGATGCATTCAGCGGCTCACGGGAAGACGAGGTTCTGATTCGCGAGTGTCTAAACGGCAATGACCAGGCGTGGTCGGCGCTGATCGACAAGTACAAGAATCTCATCTTTTCGATTCCCATCAAATACGGGTTACCGCCTGATGATGCGAATGAAATCTTGCAGGCGGTCTGCCTTACTTTGCTCCGCGAACTTCCGCAACTGCGGGAGCCTCGGGCGCTGGCGGCTTGGCTCATATGGACGGCAGCCCACGAGTGCAAGCGTCACAAGCGCGATCAGCAATGGTATGCAGACGACCCGGTGGATGAGAATTTAGACGCCGGAACAGATCAACTGCCGGAAAAGCTATTGCAGGAACTCGAGCGCGAACAGATCCTGCGAGAGGCGATCAATGAGCAGCCGCCGGAGTGCAGAAAGCTCATTGACCTCCTGTTCTTCAAAAATCCGCCTCTTCGTTATGATGAAGCGGCGCAAGCCCTCGGAATGGCCAAAGGCTCGGTCGGGGCTACCCGTATCCGCTGCCTGGAAAAGCTGCGGCGCTCCCTCGATAAAAAAGGATTTCGCTGATTATCATGGAACAACAAGCTTACGAGCTTTGCTATCAACTTGGCCTCACAGACGAAAAGGGCCGGAAAGAGTCTCTTTCGCAGCTTCCTCAACTGCTTCAACCCAACATTGTGGAAGAACTGGCCGAAGCTGTTCGCGCCGCCGTGAGAGTGGATGTGCCGAAGGCTCTGGCGCTGGCTGAAGCGGCGCTCGCGATTGCGGATGAGTTGCAGGACAATGAAGCGCTCGCCCGTGGTTTACGCGCAAAAGCGAACGCGATGTGGGTTCTCGGCGACTGCCGCTCAGCGGTTGATTTGTTTGAGCGGGCGGCGAGCCTTTTCGAGCAGGCCGGCAACCGGGACGAGGTCGGGCGCACTCTCAGCAGTTCCATTCAATCGCTCGCGTTATTAGGCGAGTACGATCAGGCGTTTGACGTGGCGGCGCGGGCCCGCGAGATCTTTACGGCGCTTGGCGAGACTTGGCGGCTAGCCCGCCTTGAAATCAATCTCGCCAATGTTTACCATCGCCAGAGCCGTTTTGACGATGCTCTCGCCGCTTATGAGCGAGCTTATCGTGAACTCCTTCCTCATAAGGACATGGAAGCCATTGGTGTTGCCCTCCATAATATGGCGGTGTGCCTGATTGCTCTCGACAACTATCCAGAAGCATTAAAGGCGTACGAACGCGTTCGCGAGTTCTGCCAACAACACGCCATGCCGCTCCTGGTAGCGCAGGCTGATTACAACGTCGCTTATCTTTACTATCTTCGCGGTGATTATACAAAGGCATTGGAGCTGTTAAGTTCCGCCCGCGAAACATGCCGCAAAAATGAGGACACTTATCACCTCAGCCTGTGCGACCTAGATCAGTCGGAAATCTATCTGGAGTTAAGGCTCACTGCCGAAGCTTCCGAGATGGCACGTACCAGCTTCGAACATTTTCAGCAGTTGGGCATGGGTTACGAGTCGGTTAGGTCAATCACGAATCTGGCGATTGCCACCAACCTGCAAGGCGATTCAGAGCGGGCGCTCCAATTGTTTTCGCAAGCAAAGGAACTGGTGCGCGGCGAGAGCAATCAGGTTTGGGCGTATCTGATCGATTTGTACCAGGCCCTTGTGCTCGCTGACCAGAATGATTTCCCCCAAGCCTGCGACTTTTGCACGACAGCGGCTGATTTCTTCCGCTCCGCCCACATACCGAGTAAGTATGTTCTCTGCCTGTTGCTGTTGACCCGAATTTATCTTCGGACCGGCGAGTTGGAGGAGGCGGCACGCCGGTGTGAAGAAGCGCTACACGTCCTGGAAACGCTGGATGCGCCAACTTTGTATTACCAGGCGCGGTATTTGCAAGGCCAAGTCTATGAAGCCCTTGGGCAGCCGGAACAAGCCTACGACTCCTATAAAGCCTCTCGCGATGCGTTGGAAGCTTTGCGAAGCAGCTTGCAGAAAGAGGAATTAAAAATTGGCTTCATGCGCAATAAGGTGGAAGTTTATGCGCGCATGATTCAGCTCTGCTTAAATCGTGAAGGAGACGAGTGCTCGGCGGAAGAAGCCTTTTTGCATGTGGAGGCTGCGAAGTCCCGTACTCTGCGGGATCTGATCATGGGAGGGCCGCAGCCAGGAGGGGACGAGCTGGAAGAAAGTCAAACGGATCGGCAGGCCCGTGAATTGAGGAAAGAGCTGAATTGGTACTATCACCGGATTGAGCGCGAGCAGCTTTCTCCGGACGGCCTTTCCGCCGAACAAGCCCAAATCCTGATTTCGCAAGCCAAGAAGCGCGAACGTGAACTTCTGCGCGTTCTGCTCGAAGCGCCGGTATCCGCGAGCGTAGGCGCGGCGCTCCGGCATTCGAGCACGGCCACGCTCCCTCAAATTCGCGCGGCGCTTGGCTCCCAAACGGCGTTGATCGAGTACTTCTCCCTGGAAGGAAAGATCTATGCAGCGGTCGTGACAGATCAAACGGTAAAGTTCGTCCAGGTTGCTCTTGCCGACGATGTTGCGCGCTATTCCCGGCTACTCAGGTTCCAGCTCTCAAAATCCCACCTTTATTCTCCCTACCGGGAGCGTTTCGCGGAGACTCTCTTCAAGTCAGTTCATTCCCACCTGCGCGAACTCTACGAGAATCTGATTGCTCCTTTACAAGGTTTTCTGCACACGCAAGACCTGGTGATCGTTCCTTATGGGCCGCTGCACGCCTTGCCCTTTCATGCGCTCTTCGATGGCCGGCATTATTTAATCGACAAATTCAAGATCTGCTACGCGCCAAGCGCAAGCATCTTTGCTCATGCTCCTTTCGGGCCGGAAATCTCCAGTGGGCCATCGCTGGTCATTGGAGTCGATGATCCGAAAACGCCATTTATCCGGGACGAGGTGGAGGCCGTCGCGGCCGTTGTGCCCGATCCGCAAATCCTCTTCGGACAGGAGGCAACCGAGCAGGCTCTCAGGGAAAAAGGATACCGCAGCCGGCTGATACACATCGCAAGCCACTGTCTTTTCCGGCAGGATAGTCCCATGTTTTCAGCCATCCGCCTGGCGGATTCCTATGTCAATCTGTATGATTTCTATCGGATGAATCTGCCGGTTGAACTTCTCACCCTCAGCGGTTGCGTCACCGGATTGAACGTGGTGGAAGAAGGTGACGAGTTGGTTGGATTGACGCGCGGGCTGCTCTATGCGGGAGCACGATCCTTGCTGCTTTCCTTGTGGGAAGTTGACGACCGCAGCACGTCTGAATTCATGAAAGAATTTTATCTCCAACTGCGGACTCAGCCCAGAAAAATTGACGCTTTTCAAGCCGCCACTCGCAAAATACGCGAGCGCTACCCGCATCCCTATCACTGGGCCCCTTTCAAGCTGATCGGCAGAGCTTCCTCGGTGTGAAGAGCACCCGCAAAATTTTTTCCAAATTCCTGTATTTTTCCGATGCCCTGATGCCCTTAAATAATAGCGCCTATGATTTTACTCTTTAGCGCATGGGTAAGGAAGAATGAGCCATTTCTCAGCGGATGAGTGGGTTGACTTCACTCGCGGCCTGCTGCCGCCAACCAAAGCCGTAACCATGCAGGCAGCTCTCGACGAGGGCTGCGGCGAATGCAGAGCGGCGGCGCAGTTATGGCGCGCCATTCTGGACTCTTCCTCGCATGAGGGAGAGTATCGACCCTCCGAAGCAGTGATCGGAGCTGTTAAGAATGCATACCTTCCCGAAAAGCCATGGAAGTGGATGATTTCCGCCGCGCGGTTCGCGCAGGTGCTGTTCGACAGTTGGCGGGAACCGGCCTTGGCCGGGGTGCGATCCTCCACCAAACCCACCCGCCAGATTACGGTTGAGGCTGAGCCGTTTGTGGTTGATCTTCAGTTGGAATCCGATTCTGCCCGGCATCGCGTTTCGCTGACGGGTCAAGTCCTTAACTCCAGCAAGTCGCAAACAGCGACCCATGGCGCCGATGTTGTGTTGCTGAGCTCCGGCGACCTGGTACGAAAGACCAAGTCCAATGAGTTGGGCGAGTTTTGTTTAGATTTTGGCCGCGAAAAGGATCTGCGTCTCTTTATCAACATTCGTGGGGAACGCGCGATTGGGATTACCTTGCCTGACCTGGAGAGCAGTGAAATCATGGCGACGATATAAAGGAAATGACTACACAAAGCAAGCGATTAGTGAAAAGGCAATCCGGATCTTCGTTCGAGATTGTTCTTGCGGAAACGTTGAAAGCTCTTTATGAGCGCAGGTTGGAGATTATCAGGCTTCTTCGTTCTTTGGAAGCGGAAAGGCGCGAGAAGTCGGGACAAAGGTTAAAGATTCAGCAGGACGGCTTATCGGGAGAACTGATCGAGACTCATTGACTCCGAATACCGCGATCCGGAACGAAAAGGAAAGGAAATTTACATGGCAAGTCCACACATCGGCATTACTGGCGGAAACACGGTTGATCCCACCGCGGGCTTGCTGAATCGAGCTTCCCTCATCAGCTGTCTGGAGCATTTGCTCTTACGTGGGCAGTCCAATTCCTTTGCGTTGTTGTTGATTCATATCGGCAATTTGCAAGCCATGATGGACGGCTTCAGTGGTTTGATCGTGAACGAAGTTTTGCGGACACTTTCTTTCCGGCTGAAGAGGGTTATTGAGTCTTTTCCCGATTCTTGTCGTGCGGCTCGTATTGGATCAGATAAATTCGCTGTTCTCTTATCCGAACACGCGGATGAGGCCGCAGCGATCAAATTAGCCGCCCAGATCCGGGAAGAAGTTGAGCAGCCGTTTGCATGGAGAAGCCGCCAGGTTTCAATGAGGATCAGTGTTGGAATTCGCTTAGGCATGAAGCGGAATGCCAAGGCCGAGGAAGTGCTTTGGGATGCTGACACGGCGCTCTCGCAGGCTGAAAAATCGGGCAAGACGCCGTGCGCCGTTTTCGAGTCGAGTATGCGGGAACAAGCCATCCGCCGCCTAGCTCTTGAAGGTGAACTTCGGCAAGCGATCAAACAAAAAGAATTTGTTCTGCATTACCAGCCGAAAGTGTCCCTGCACTCCCGAAAACTGGCCGGTTTCGAAGCTTTAGTCCGTTGGAATCACCCTCAGCGCGGTCTCATCGCGCCCGGCGAGTTCATTCCCGTCGCCGAGGAAACAGGCTTGATTTTACGCCTGGGAGAGTGGGTCTTAGAAGAGGCGTGTTGTCAATTGTCCAAGTGGCGGCGGCAGATACCTCAGGCAGAGGCGCTGAGCATGAGCGTTAATCTGTCAAGCCGACAACTCATTGGGGAGAACTTAGTCGATCATGTGAAGCATTGCTTGCGCCAGTACGGCATCAGGGCGAAGACATTGCACTTGGAGGTCACGGAAACGTCAGTGCTGGAGAGCACGGATCTGGTCTTAAGAACCATGGAACGCCTGAGAGATCTTAAAGTCAATCTCTGTATTGACGATTTCGGAACAGGGCACTCTTCCCTGGGTTATCTGCACCGCTTCCCTTTTCGCACACTGAAGATTGATCGATCCTTTATTGCTCGCATGGAGCAAAGGAATACTCTTGCGATCATCCGGGCTATTCTCAGCCTCTCGCATGCGCTTGGAATGGACGTTGTCGCGGAAGGAATCGAAACCCCTGAGCAGGCCGATCAACTGGCGCAGCTCCGTTGCGACTACGGACAAGGATACTTCTTTTCAAAACCCGTTGAGGCCGACACAGCGGCGTCAATGATTTTGGCAGGAAAATTCCCACATGCAGGCAACTCGAAATCAAGAATAGTCCGATTGGGAGGATGCTTGTCGCCAAGCCGCATCCCTGCCATTCAATCGATTCCTGCCGTCGGGTAAATCAGCGTTGAGCGTTCAATTGCGCCGGCTTGGCAGGAGCCGCGTCGATATACTCCACCCAACCATCCATCATTTCTGAGGTGCTCGGCTCGCCCCAGCGAATCGCTTTTGTGGGATCTGGATTCCATTTGTTACTGCTGGAGTTATCAAAATGAGCCGTGACAATCAAACGCGTGCCTTTCTCCACACGGACGGGATCCTGCGGACGATAGATTTGCTGCCAAGCGAAGCTGTAGTGCGGAACAAACAATAAGGTTTCCCGCTGGCCGTTGGGGCGTTCGATTTCAAAGCGCATATCCTTGCCGCGGAAGTGCATATGCGCGACGTAGCTCATCAGCAGGACGTCTTTCTGAAATGTCGTACAGTTGGACACTTCCTGATTGCTTTCGCCGGGCGGAAGGAGGAACAGGTAGGCAGAGGAATCCACGCGGCGCAGGGGGTGCTCGGGCGGACGGTCCGCAAAGATAAAACCGACTTGCGTACGATCCGTTTGCGGCGTTCCAAGAGTGTTGTTGTAGTGCAGTTGAAATTTGAGCTTGGCTCCGGCAGGAATCAGTTTGGCCGTCCCGGCCGGATATACATCGGGGGTCTTGCCGGGCAGATAGGAGCCGAGCGGACCGGTGCCGTCATTCAGCTTGCGTCCGGGCAGATCGCCTCCATCTTCCGTTAGGCAGCCATTTTGGACCACCGGGGCGTCCTCCTTCACATGAGCTAGTCCGTACTGATCTTTGTAAACGTAATTCGGCGTCGTTTTGCCGCTTGCGTCCTTCTTCGTTTGGGCATTGGCATTTTCCGGCATTTCGATCCAGACGTGCGCGTGATGGACAACGCGGCGATTGCCGGGGCGAAGTTCCACGGCTTTGACCCAGGTGTCTTTCGTAAAGTGCGGATCGACGACGAAATAGAGATACTCGTCCGGAACGGCCCGATTATCGACTTTATAATCCTGTCCGATATCAACGATCTTGTCCCGCTTGCCCATTTTCCACTCATCGTTGAAGGCGGGCGGCGCGGGAAGGTCGGCAGGGTTTCCTTCCTTTGCTCCCTGCTTAACCCAGGCGCTGACTGTGGAGATCTCGGCATCGCTCAAGCGAGGGTCATTGGCAAATTTTCCGAAGTGCGGGTCGGCATGCCACGGCGGCATAATGCGTTGCACGACTGCTTGCCGGATGGAGGCAGCCCAGGGGCGTGCGTCCTTGTAAGTCAAAAGCGACATGGGTGCAATATCGTTTGGCCGGTGGCAGCCTGTGCAGTTCTTGTAGAGGATGGGAGCGACATCTTTGGAGTAAGTCACTGGCACCTCCCCTCCAGGCGTGTCCGCCGCGAGAACAGGAACGGCCACAAGGGCGAGCGTGATCGAGAGCTTCCGGCAAGAACGGAGCATGGCTGGTAGCTCTATTTCTATCACAATTTGGCGCGTTGTTTTTGTGATCCGCCTCTATTTTTGCCTGCCGGTTGTGCCGATAAGTTGGGCAGGGCTTATGAGGCGTATATTACAGGTCTTGGTTAGCTTTGTCCTGCTTGGCACGGTGGTGAGGTGCTGTTTTGGCTGCTCGGTACTTTCGCATGAAGCGATGATTGATGCTTCCTGGGACGTCAAACTCAAGCCGATTCTTCTCAAGCGGTATCCAGGCGCAACTCCGGACGAGCTAAAAACAGCACATGCTTTTGCGTATGGCGGCTCCATTATTCAGGATCTGGGATATTACCCGCACGGCAGCAAAGAATTCAGCAATCTCACGCATTATGTGCTCACCGGGGATTTTGTGCGCGCGCTTCTTTCCCAATCGCGGAACTTAAATGAGTTCGCCTTTGCTTTGGGAGCTTTGTCTCATTATGTGTCCGATAGCAATGTACACCGGTTTGCCACGAATCCGGGCGAGGCGATGCTTTATCC
>CAXUBB010000112.1:9563-13027 GCA_964249105.1 uncultured Bryobacteraceae bacterium
AGTTCGGGGATGCCGTGACTTATGAAGAAGATCCCGCCGCTCACCTCAAAACTGAGTTTGGGTTCGATGTTCTGGAGATCGCCAAAGGGAATTTTGCCCCTCAGTCTTATCACGATTTTATCGGGTTCCAGGTCGCTAAGCCGCTTATCACAAAAGCGTTCCGCGACACTTATGGACTTGCGATTACGGACGTTTTCAAGAATTTCGACCGCAGTGTGGAATCCTACCGGCGAGCGGTGAGCAAGACGATTCCCGCCGCGACGCGAATCGCGTGGGCACAACGAAAGGATGACATTCAAGCGTCCGCGCCTGGCGTCACGCGCGACCGGTTCACTTTTGTTATGAGCCGGTCCAGCTATGAGCGAAGCTGGGGCAAGCAGTATGACCAGCCTTCTGCGGCAGATCGGATCGCAGCCATTCTCCTGAAGCTGGTTCCGCCTATTGGTCCGTTACGGGCCCTGCAATTCCGGATGCCGACAGCGCCCGTGGAAGCTCTTTTCATGAAAAGCTTTGACCGTTCCCTTCAGCAGTATCAGGCGAAACTGGAATCCGTAAACGATGGCCGGCTGCTGCTGGAAAACATCAATTACGATACCGGCAAAGCGTCAACGCCCGGCGCTTACCGGCTGGAGGATGATACTTATACATATTGGCTGAACCAATTGGCTGAAAGGGGGCTACAAACAGCGACGGCTGAGATCAAAGCAAATTTGCTTCAGTACTGCCGTGGTCTGAATCCGCAGATGCCCGTCAGGAGCAATAGTGAGGAGAGATCCCGTTTGCTCAGCGAGATCGAGCAGCTTAAGTCTCAGTAGGCGGTTCTGGCAGTATAAGCAATTAGCGGCGTTTTCCCTTGGAGCCTGTATGAACGCCCCGGTCTGTCTTATGACGAGGAATTCCATACTACCCGCGTTCGAAACGGGGCGTTTACGGCTACGGCGGTTGCGTGCCGGCGATGAAGAGTTCCTGATGACACTCGATTCCGATCCGGTTGTGATGCAGTATATCCATTCCGGGCCGCACTCCCCAACCCGTGCGCGAAGGTATGCGGAGCTTGAAGTGGAGATGGCGCACGCCTACCGGCACACGGGCAAGTGGATTGCCGAACTGCATGACGGCACTTCGATTGGCTGGGTGCAGTTGTTTAAGCTTAGTAGCGCTCAACGGGATGATTTGGCCATTGGATATGAATTTGCTCCGATCTATTGGGGGCATGGGTATGCAACAGAAGCAAACCGGCGCATGCTGGAGTACGCCTTTCAAATTTTGAGGTGGGATCGGATTGTGGCTATGGCGCGGCCTGAAAATCTGCGCTCGCTGCGGGTGCTCGAAAAGCTGGGATTTCAGAGAGCGGGGCAACGGCGCGATGAGGGCGGAAATTTGTGCTATTTGTATCAGGTCCTTAAGATTGCCTTTGACTGATTGGATTTGTGATCCTATATCAGTCAGGGCTTATGATACGAACCTTCGTCTGTGTCTTGATCGCTACCGGCCTCTCCGCTGCCCAGTTAGATCCGCTTCCGTCTTTTGCCAAACCCGCGAGCGGATTACAGATTCTGGAGCCATGCGTGCCGCGGATGCCCTGGACGGTGGCGGGCGAGCACGGAGCTTTATTCGGACGTCAGAACGGGAAATTCGAAGCCTGGCAATGGCCGGTTAAGATCCTGAGCAACTTCAGTATTCGCGCGGAATTGGCGGATTATGCGGTGCCCATTGACGTAAATGCCTTGGCGGCGGAAATTAAAGTCACCCCAGCCGAAACAGTTATCACTTACTCGCACGCGGCCTTTACCATCCGGCAGCATATGTTCGCGGCGAGAGGATCGGAGGCGCCTGCCGCGGGAGCAGCAGTTTTCTTTGAGATCGATGCTATCCGGCCCTTGGACGTGGTGTTTTCGTTTACGCCGGAGATGCTGCGGATGTGGCCGGCTCCGAACTTTGGCCGCCCGAATGGCGAGTGGGTTGCCCAGGGCCAGTCAGGAGTGTACGTGCTGCACACTGACAATCCGGAGTTCGCGGCGTTGGTGGCCATGCCGCGCACAAAACCGGGTATTCAGGTGCCTTACCAGGAGCATCCACAAACGTATCCGCTGGAATTCAAATTGTCTTTTGATCCAAAGCGTGATCGTGGGATGGTGTTTCCGCTGGTTATGGCGATGACGGATGGGAAAACGCCGATAGATCAGGCAGCGAGCATCAATGCCGGCTTGCCCGCGCTCTACAATCAAACGCAAAGCTATTACAACAATTTCTTGGCGCGGCGCTTGACGATGGAAACACCGGACCGTCACCTCAATGAGGCTTTGCAGTGGGCCGAGGTGGCGATTGACCAGGCGCAAGTAAACTATCACGGCGAGACCGGAATGGTAGCGGGCTATTACGAGTCGGCTGATTCGGCCCGTCCCGGTTACGCCTGGTTTTTCGGACGGGACACGCTTTGGACGACCTATGCGATCAACAGCTACGGAGATTTTGAGCTGACGCGGCGGGCGCTGGATTTCCTGATCAAGCGGCAACGCGCGGACGGTAAAATCATGCACGAGTTTTCGCAAAGCGCGGATGCGGTGGACTGGAAAACGACTCCCTATTTTTACGCCGCTGCTGATTCCGCCCCGCTACTGATCATGGCAATGTGGGATTACGTGAAGACGAGCGGGGACACGGGCTATTTGAAGGCCAACAGCCAGGCGGTGCGAAAGGCTTACAGCTTTATGCATGCGCACCTTTCGAGCGATGGAATTTACAACAATAGCCAGGGCACCGGATGGGTGGAGTCCTGGCCGCAGGGGATGCCATACCAGGAGATTTATCTGGCAGCGCTCGATCAACAGGCAGCGGAGGCTATGTCGCGCCTGGCCGATGTAATGGGCGATCAGGATCTTTCCAATACAACTCGCCGGGAGGCGGCCAACATTCGCGAAAAAATAGAGGCGGAGTATTTTGACGGCGCAAAACAGTTTTATGCTTTCAGTCTCAATAAGGACGGATCGAAGGACAATACGGCGAGTATTTACCCGGCAGTCGCATGGTGGGACGGGACACTGGCGTTGAAGCAGGCAGGACCGATGCTGGCGCGCTGGGCCTCGAGCGAATTTTCAGCCGATTGGGGCACGCGGGACATCAGCAATCAAACTCCCTTCTACGATCCGATCAGCTATCACCAGGGCTCCATTTGGCCGCTGTTTACGGGGTGGGTCTCGTTGGCGGAGTACCGCGCGGAACGTCCGTATTCAGGTTACGCGCACCTGATGCAGAACGCTCATTTGACCTGGGCGCAAGATTTGGGAGCGGCAACGGAATTGCTTTCGGGAGACTTTTATCAGCCGCTGGGCCGGAGCAGTTCACACCAGCTATGGTCATCGGCGATGATTATTTCGCCGCTGCTGCGGGGCTTATTCGGATTGGATTGGGATGCGCCGCATCATATTCTGCGGACAGCCCCGCAACTACCCGCCGAGTGGGAC
>CAXUBB010000113.1:0-12912 GCA_964249105.1 uncultured Bryobacteraceae bacterium
CTCCGGTTCATCAATGATGACCATATGCGAACTCTTCTCAGCAGTAACTTGCTTGCTGTTATGCGATAGCGCCAATAGCTTTGCTTGAAGCTTCGCATAGGCGGATCGATCATCATTAGTCCTGATAATGATAAGAGGCCGATGGTCAAAAGGGTACGCTTGATCTTTGGTCGCGCTTTCCACTGTGGCGGAACACTCCGTCGCCATTTCTGCCGTGGGTCGCAATGGATGTATAGACATAGCCCAGGTATGAAGGTCTCGGTCTCGTTGCGGCAATCTGCTGAAGTTCTGGTCGTCCTCCAAACCCAGCGTAATGGGCGAGGACGAAATGAGAACGGGAGGACTATCGACGGATGATGCTGCCGTTGACCCTGCCGGATTTCCGGGCTGAGAGTTCGAGGAAACCGGCGTATTTGAGCCAACATCGATGAAGGCATGATCCACGATCACCATTCCGGCAACTTCCTCCGGGTAATTGAGGGCATACAATCGACCGATCAGTCCCCCAATCGAAAACCCCACGAGTACATAAGGGCCGGAAATCCCGGCGTTTTGCAAAAGGCGATGAAGTTCGGTGACTCTCTCCACGCAAGATGGAGCCGGTTCTTGTCCCTTCTGGCTGGGGGAGCGGTAGGGATCACTCCAGGCTGTGCCCGAAGGATCATAGGTGCAAATGCGCGTGAACTTGGCCACTTCCGGCTGTACCAAACCCCAATCGAACGAGAAAGCCCCGCCGACCACCATCACTGTAGGGCTGCCCGTCCCGGTGCAGTAAAGGTGAACCTGATAACCGCCCACATCAACCAAACGCCCCGGCGGCGAAGGCTTGGCAAGATCAGTCGCGGCGCAAGCAAAACTGTGAAGGAGCAAAAAGAAGCCGGCAACTGCCCCGGCACGCCGAGCAAACATCCAAACCATTTCTGTACCCAGTATCGTCCGCGTGGCGTTCTCCTGACTGCCACTGTGCTCCTCTTCGCCGCCATTGGTTGTTCCCGTAAAGCGGTTCAGGTCCCCGTAGCCGTAGCCGGTTCCCCCTCTGACAACTCCTATATGGACCTAACGCCCGGTGAGCGTTTGCGTATTCTGGTTCCAGTCCTCAAGGCGGGAGCCAATCAGATCGCCGCCGCTTCGGAACACCGAGAGGACCAGATTATCGTTCTTTCGGCTGCTAATCTGGCCGGTTACGAGGTGTCTTACTATTCCATCGAGGGAAAAGGCAACGGCAAGGTTCAACTGAAGTTCGTCTCCGCCGAGAAAACGATTGACGGAATCACTACACGCGAGGGGAGCGCGCCCAGGCTTCCCTTTCCTCTTCCTGTTAGAACCCAGCATGTTCGGTTGATCTACCTGGTGCGCCGGAGCCAATCCGACCACAATATGGCTATTGCCGCAGCGAAGAACCTGGAAGCTCTCAATATCTTCACAGAAAGGCTCAAGGACGATCCCACGGTTTGCAAACAGAAGGGCGGAATTTTCTGTGCCTGGGTACCGGCCGGCATGGCGGTAAGGACGGAACCGCTCTCCTCATCCAAGTAAAAAGTCAATACCGAGGCACGCGGGCATCAACTTCTTGGCTCCAACGGTCAATGCCGCCCGCCACACTGTAACATTCCTCGATCCCCTGCCGCCGCAGCCATGCCACTACTTGCAAACTTCGCACCCCGTGATGGCACAGCATCAATAAAGTGTTTTCGTCCGCTATTTTCTCTAATGCTTGCAATTGCGCTGGTATCGTCTGCATCGGAATTAATTGCGAGCCTTCCACTTTAGCGAGCGCAAACTCTTCCGGCTCGCGCACGTCAATCAGTACCGCTCCAGAACCCTTTGTCAACCGGCCCTGTGCCTCTTGCGGCGTAATCTCATACTGTTCTGTCATGGAACTAAGATCTCACTTGCCCCGCTGAACAGCCGCGCGCAGCCGTGAAACGAATCCGTCCAAAGTCGAAGGAGCGGAATCAATCCAGCGCACGACCGCTACCAGGTCCAGGTCCGGATCAACATAGATCATATTAGCGCCGTTTCCAAGATGATAAAAAACGGTAGCAGGCGCGCTTGGCAGAGCCTTTTGCCCGGTGTTCAGAAACCAATTCATGAAGCCGTACTGAGGATTAGGTTTTGTGGGCGTCAGCGCCCATTTGACCCACTGCTCGGAAAGAATCTGTCGTCCATTCCAGCGGCCCCGGTGCAGCGTTAACAAGCCAAAGCGCGCCATATCATAGGCATTGATAAACATGCCGCCGCCCCAATGACCGCCGCCGGAAACGGACTGTGCCATAACGCCATCCACGTTGACCCACGAATTGTCGTAGCCATACCAGCGCCATGTGCTGCTGGCCTCGATCGGGTCCATCACGTACTCTTTCAGAACTTGCGGCAGCGGACGCCTCCACACCTGCAGCGCTACCCAGGCCAGCAGATTAACCCGCACATCGTTGTACTTCCACGTCGCGCCGGGTTCATTATGCGCGCGCCGCATATAGTCGGCAAACGGCACATCTTTCGGCGGCCGGTCCGCCCAGTCCGGCTTTCCCCAAAGCGTGCCTTCCCAATCGCTGGTCTGGCGCAGCAGGTTGTCCCAAGTGATGCGGCTGTTATGACCGCCTGCGAAGTAGTCGCCTGTCACGTAGTTCTTGACCGGATCATTCAAATCGTGAATCAGACCATGATCGTAGGCGATGCCGACCACGGTGGAAAGAAAACTTTTGGTCGCGCTGAAAGTCATGTCAACCCGCTGTGGTTCGCCCCACTCGGACACAAGGTAACCATGACGAATAATCAGACCCGTGGGCTCGCCGCGCTCCTGAAAAGGGCCCAGCGGCTCGCCGTAAGCTTCGCGCGCAAACGTCAGATCGTGCGCCTGCCGTAAATCACGCGGCGACTTCGATTCATGCGAGCGATGAAAGGCAACCGCTTCGTCGATTTTGGCCGCATCCATGCCGACCGCCTCGGGAGCGCGGTGCTGCCAAGCAAATCGCGCCGGAAAATTTTCGGCTGCCTGCCTTGCGCTCAGAGGTAGCGAGAAAGCGAGCAGAAGTAAGTATGTGGTTTGGAATAATCGCCGGGTCACGCTCATAATTGATCTTACGGAGCCGAATACTTCTGATGTTGCCATGTTTCGTCCGGCCCTCAACAGAGCGCGACCTTATCCCGATTGCCGGAATATACAGCCACTACGTTCTTCATAGCAGCGCAACGTTTGAGATCACGCCTCCGACTCCCGACGAATTGGCAAAGCGCCGTTCTCAAATTCTTGATCTCGGATTGCCGCACTTAGTCGCGGAACAAAGCGGAACAGTAATCGGATATGCATACGCCAGTGAATACCGACCAAGGCCAGCGTATCGCTTCACGGTTGAAGACTCCATTTATGTCGATCCATACCATATTGGGCGCGGCTGCGGAACTGCGCTTCTCGGCGCGCTCATTGAGCAATGCGAAGCTGGGCCTTGGCGGCAAATGGTCGCGGTTATCGCGAATACGGAGAGCCATGCATCCATCCGGCTCCACGAGCGCTTTGCATTTCGCAACGCGGGAACGCTTTGTTCCGTAGGCTTCAAGCTCAATAACTGGCTGGACACCGTGCTTATGCAACGCGCGCTCGGGGCCGGAGATGATACGCCTCCGACTGTTTTTCAAAATGGAAATATCTGAAGATCAGGATCGGCCCAAGCCCTCCGTCTGCTCCTAACTAAGGGCTGATTACAATAATCAAATTCCTTGACGCTGCACAACCATGAAGATATTTACTAAAGCAAGCGCCGTGTTCCTTTACTGGCTGCCTTTCCTGGCCTGGGCCGATTCGCGCCCGTTTCCGGTCCCTGACGAACTTCGGTCTGACCGATTCACCATGACCTTGGATGGGCAAGCGGCTGCCGTAGCTCACGCCGCCACCACCTATCACTTTGCTAATTTCGAGTTTCACGGCCCCACGGTTGTCTCCATCTCCGGGCCGAGCGATGATTACTGGTCAGCGGGCGTTGAAGTGCAGCCTTGGCGCTGGGGCATTCGTCCCAGTGTCAAGGGCCGGACGATTACTTTCACCCTGAACGAGTCTGGTAAGTTTTCCGTTAGCCGCCCCGGTGACCATGGAGCCACCGCCGAGATGCTGTTCCTCTTTGCCAACCTGCCGGAAGGGGATGCTCCTCAACCGGATGCGCCCGGCGTGCGCTACTTCGGCCCCGGCGTTCATCGGGAGAGTATTGACGCTCATGCGGGTGATCGGATCTATCTCGCTCCCGGTGCTGTTGTCTTCGGTTCGATCAATATCTGGGGAGTTAACGATGTGCGCGTCTGGGGCCGCGGCACGGTGGTCTATGACGGACCCCAGAACCCCAACGCCGATGAAGGCTGGATGCACAAACCGAACTGGCATGCCATTGTGATGGACCATGCGCGTAACATCCACATCGAGGGTATTACGCTCGTGGTGCGAAGCCGCACCTGGATGATCCAGCTATTGAGTTCCCGCGATTTACTGTTTGAAAACATCAAAGTCATTGGCGGCTGCCCCGGCAACGCGAATCAGGACGGCATGGATTGGCTGGGCGGCGGCGATACGGTAGTCCGCGACTGCTTCTTCCGCGCCTCTGACGATATTTTTGCGCTGTATGGCAATTGGCTGGGCTATAGCGAAGCGGCCTTGACGACGCCCGGCGAAGATGTCACCAACATCATCGTGGAGAAATGCGTTCTCTCCACTAGCATCTCGAACGTGGTGCGAGTCAGTTGGCCGAAGAAGGTCTTCAACAGCCATAACTTCCGGCTTCGGGATTCCGACGTGATCCATATGGGCCAGGGCGGCTGCAAAATTCCATTCGCTTTACTGGAGATCTGGTCCGATCCGGACGGCCACGGCGAACACACAGACTATTCATTCGAAGACGTGCGGCTGGAATACTGGTACTCGCTGCTGCAGTTGCATCAGGCCAAGCCGGCGATCCGCCGGGTGACACTGAATCGTGTCTGGGCGCTCGATTCGCCGCCCTTGGTTCCCAATGCTGTAGATGGTGATGTGAGCGATATCAAATTCTCGAATGTTCCCGCAGACGGCACGCTGGGCCGCGCTTTTACCTATAGCTCGGGACCGCTTCGTCCCGGCCAGCCCGTCCACTTTCATGCGTTCCTGGAGGCTGCGTCTTACCGCTGGATTTTCGGCGATGGATCGATCGCTGAAGGGAAAGACGTGGATCATGTATTCCCTGACGTGGACGGCACCATGCGGGATCATTCGGGTCGTTTCCGCGTAATCCTTCAGTTGGTGGACCGCAATGGCGTCGTTCACTGGGATGCCCGTTCGGTAGTGGTCGCGAGTACGTATGCTCCGGCGACGGGGGGCGCTTTGACCGTACCGCAAACGGGCGGCTACACATTCCACCTTATCGCCAACGATCCTGCAACGGTCAGTGTGGACGGGCAACTCCTCTTTGAGAGTCCGCCTTCCAAGCCGCAGGTTTGCGGATCGGTCGGCAACATGGCTCAGGTCGTTGTCAAGACAGTGGGATTAACAGCCGGTTCTCATTCCATTGCCGTGCAGCGCACGCACGGAGCAGGCGCTGATAACTTTTCACTTTTGTGGGAAGGACCGGGAGTGCCGCTGACAAAGATCAAAGCAATTGATTAACTAAATCAGACGTAGTATGCTGCCTGTACTTAACTGATTTCAGGAGATACATCGATCGCATGACAATTAAAAGAATTAACGCCGTTTCCTGCGCCAAGATTATGGGACTGCTCTACGCAATTATCGGATTGCTGGTAGGCTGCATTGCGGCTTTTGCGGCGCTGATCGGGCGATTTGCCGCTAATAGCTTTGGGGGCGCTAATTACTTTACCGCCTTTGGTATGGGAGCGATCATTTTCTTTCCCCTTCTTTATGGCGCTCTTGGATTCGTGATGACGTGGATCGCCGCTTCCATTTACAATGTGCTGGCCGGGGTGGTCGGCGGCGTGCAGGTTGAGATTGCGCCGTTTCCGGGTTCTGAATGGCATCCCCTACGAGACAAACCGGGTGACCTGCTCGCGTAGCGTGTTTAAGCCCGTGGTGATGCGGTCGGTTTCGAGCAGCACTAGATCTCCGTCTGGAGCAAGACTCTCCTTTGCTTCGACTAAGCGGCGGTGATCTTCGCGCAGTTTAGGCAGGGTTTCAGCTGCTGCCGCCGAGCCGCGCAGCGCGGCAGAAAGATAGTAAAGCGTAAACTCCACATCATTTGAAAATTGCTTGAGAGCCACGGGCGCTTCGTGCCTGGGCGCTTGCGTTAACTCCGCTTCCATTTCCATCATGGCCTGAACTAGGACATGCGAGCTTGCCAGCATGGAAGTAAGACACCCCAGCTTTTCCGCTGAAAACCGGGGTTCGGAACTGACGTGATCAACAGAAGCTTCGACGTTGGATCGCGCTCGTCTCCAATTCTGGCGCGCCCGTTCGACTATATCTATATTGGCTTCGGTGGCGGTATCAAACTGCTCCATGAGCGCATGGAAGTAAAGCCGTGTCGCATCAAGCGTCTCCGCGAACACTTCGGAAACGCGTTTTCTCTCCCAAGTGGGCCAGAGAGCATAAGCAAGTAAAGCCAGGAGACCGCCCGCCAGAGTATTAATTCCCCGTAAGGCAACTACTTGGCCTGGCGGCACTCCGGTTTCAGCAATCAGAAACACGATCAATCCACTGACAGCGAAACTGAATATGCCATAATGCGCCGGACCGTACATCCGCAGCAGAAAAGTAAAGCATCCGACCAGAAGCAATTGGGATAAGGCGGACGTCGGCAGCGCGTGATAGATGGCCGTTGCAAATAGCAAGCCCGCCAAAGTGCCCGACAGCCGTAGCAGCCCGCGACTGAAAGTCGTGGTGAAATCGGGTTTGAGAATAACAGCTACCGTCATGGGAATCCAGTAAGAACGCTGCCAGCTTACGGCGCGTCCCACAATTTCCGCCACGGCAACACAACCAGCCAGGCGCAGCGCATGGCGGAAAGTCGCCGACCCGAAATGGAGATTAGCGCCTAGAGTCGCTAACCAGCCTTGTATCTGTAAGCGGATCGGCTGCGCTGATTCGCGTAACGCCGAGCGCTCCATGCCATCGAGCGTGGCGCTGCCCGCCAGTCGCGCTACGGTGCGCAACTGGCCCGCCAAGACATCCGCTGCCGCGGCCGCTTCAGCCGTAATCGTGACGCCCGCAATTTTTCGGGACAAGACTTTTGCCAAGGCAGCATGCAATTGATCGGCGGCCTGTTGTATCGTTGCGCCATCCTTGCTGGTCAGCAGACTATCCTTAACGGCATAAAGCAGGCTGGATGCGGTGTTGAAGAGATCGTCCACGGCTTCCCCCATCGCCGTTTGATCGGTCAGCAGGGAACGATGACGGGCCAATAAAAAGGCCGATAGGCGGACGCGGTCAGCCTGATCGAACAAGAGTCGGAAACGCTCTCCTTCCCTTGAGTGATCACGGCCCAAGGCAGCCAGGGTGTCTTGTATTTGAGCGCTGGGCAATGTGAGCGGGGCTTCCAGCAGCGCTTCAGATGACGCCTTGATGCTTTGGGCCAGTTCCGCGTAAACAGAGCCGATAGCCCGGCGCTCCGGGTCATAACGACGCACGGGCCACAGCAGCAAAGCAAACGCCATTTGCAACAGCCCGCCGCCTAAGACCAGAGCCGCCGCATCAATCGATCCCTCCAGGGTCGTAGGCCCGCGCGCCGCGAAGACGATTAGCGCGACCAATGTATTGAGTCCCAGGTCGCCTGCTCTCGCGCTGATCGACAGGCACATTCCTGCGAGAAATGCCCAGATCGTGGGAATGAGAATCGACGCCCAGTGAAGTTTGCTGGTGGTGGTGCCGGTAAACACGGCGAAAGCGCCGAGGAATGTCCAGGCGAGCATTCGGCGCGCCCGATGCGCGTAAGGGTCCGTGCCGTCGGAATAGGAGACGTTGAGCGCGCCGGTAGTCACCGCCGCCGCGCCCAAAGGATTGCCCAGGGCGATGCCGATTCCCAGCGGCAGCGCAACCGCCAGTGAATTGCGAAGGGCAATCCAGAAGCTATTAATTTTTCCCTTATCAAGACGGGTTACGGTGCGCCAGAGAGCGGCTCTGGGGCTGGGTCCCGCGATGCTGGTCGCCATCAGATAATCAGCACGTCGAGCGTGCGCGGGCCATGCACGCCGCGTACTCTGGTCATCTCAATATCGACAGTCGCCGACGGTCCGGAGAAAAATGTCAAAGGACGGTCCTTGACCGGCTGGAGCTTGCGGATGGCTTCGGGAACAAGCTCAACAATATCCTCATGCTGCAATACACAAAGGTGGTAATCGGGAATCAGCGTAGCGGCGCGGCGGCCTTGTTCGCGGGAGCTTTGCAGCACCACGGTTCCCGTCAGCGCGATGGCCAGCGTGCAGAGCGTGACCACTCCATCATTTAGATCAAGCTGATCCTTGCTTAGGTTTTCATCCGGGATGAACATAAAGCCTGCCGGCCGCCATTCAACGGGAAAAGCCGGAGGAACAATCAGAATGCGCTTACCGCGACTGCCAAGAATATCAGCGATATCGGCCTGTGTGTCGCCTGATCCGTAGAAAGGAGTGCCATGATAGTGCCGGATGCGTTCTTCAAAAAGCTGAATGCGCTCGGCCTCGCTGAGGGTGCCGATGCGCTGATAGGAGCGCGGTAGCTGCCGCCATTCCTCGGCAGCCTGCACCGTGCGCGAGCCGTTATGCGCATGCAAAGAAGTTTTAATCCGATTCAGGGTATAGTTCCGGGAGTTCATGCGGACCTTTTCTCCCACCACTGCCGGAATGATTGTTTGGGAAGCGGCATCAGATCCCGTGTATCGGTCCAGCCGGATAGAATTCCCGGCAAATGATTGATTGCGCCATTGTGCACCAATGGAAATTGGCTGAATCTGGCCATGGCTTCCGCCGCCGTCATCAAGCCTGAGCTGGAAAAGACAAGCGCCATGGCCTGCATCGCAATGTTTTCAGGGTGCAACTTGCCCAGAAAAGTGCTCTGATCCTCCCGCACGATTTGGCCGCGCAGGTGAATCAGAATTTCAGGAATGTTGATCTTGACGGGGCAAACGTCATAACAAGCGCCGCACAGCGAGGAGGCATAGGGCAGGGAGCGTGAGTGCCGCAAGTTTTGTAGCTGAGGCGTAATAATAGCTCCAATCGGACCCTGGTAAACGGAGCCGTACGCATGGCCGCCTGTCTGATGGTAAACCGGACAAACGTTCAGGCACGCTCCACAACGAATGCAGCTCAAGGTTTCCCGGCTTTCCTCGTCGGCGAGCACACCGGCGCGGCCATTATCGAGCAGCACAACATGGAACTCCCTCGGCCCGTCACCAGGGGTCACGCCGGTCCAGATGGAGTTGTACGGGTTCATGCGCTCGCCGGTGGAGGAGCGGGGCAGCGCTTGCAGAAAGACTTCCAGATCCTCGAACGTGGGCACCAGTTTTTCGATGCCGACCAAGCTGATTAGCACATCGGGCAAGGTCAGGCACATCCGACCGTTGCCTTCGCTTTCGACCACGACCAGCGCGCCGGTATCGGCCACGGCGAAATTAGCGCCGCTGATACCGATGTTCACCGTAAGAAACTTCTGCCGCAGGTAGCGCCGCGCCGCTTCGGCAAGCTGCTGGGGATCGTCCGTCAGCTCCTCCATGCCCAGCTCTTTCAGCGGCATGGCTTTTTCGAAGATTTCACGGACCTGAACGCGATTAATGTGAAGGGCCGGAACAACAATGTGCGAAGGCCGGTCCCGCCCCAACTGCACAATGAGGTCCGCCAGATCGGTTTCATGCGGGGTGACGCCGTGCTCTTCGAGAAAATCATTCAGGCGCACCTCATTCGTGGTCATGGTTTTGACCTTGATGGCCTCTTTACCGGAGTGCCGGGCGATGATACTCCAGATGATTCCGTTGGCTTCGTCGGCGTCACGCGCCCAATGCACGACTCCGCCGTTCTCCGTTACGTTCCGCTCAAATTGTTCGAGGTACACGTCCAGATACTTCAGCGTGTGCGCTTTGATGGCATTCCCAGTCGCGCGGATCTCTTCCCAGTCCGGCAGTTCGCCGGTCATGTGGTTGCGCTTGGCTTGAATGATGTCCGTGGCGTGACGGACGTTCCGGCGCAATTGCGAATTATCGAGCGCTGAATTTGCCGCTTCCGGAAAGGGCGCGGCAGTAGCGGCGGAGCCTACGTGAACGCTCATGCCGCTTCTCCCGCCGCTTCGCGCGTGGAAGCAAGAATTTCCGCGATATGCACGGTCTTCACTCCCGTCTTCTGACGGTGAAGTGATCCGTAGATCTGCATCAGGCAGGAGTTGTCGGCAGCCGAGCAAACCTCGGCTCCGGTGTTCAGCACACAGCGCACTTTATCCGAGACCATGGCCGCTGAGGTTCCGGCATTTTTGCCGGCCAACCTTCCGCCGAAGCCGCAGCCCTCATCCTGCCTTTCCAATCTGACCAGATCGATGCCCCCTACATTCTCCAGCAGACGCAGCGGCGCTTCGCCAACGCGCAGCAGGCGCAGCGAATGGCAGGAGGGATGATAGGTGACTCGATGCGGGTAATAAGCGCCCACATCCTCCACGCCCAGTTTGTAAACCAGCAGTTCGGTCAATTCAAAAACACGCGGGACGATTTCCGCCGCGCGCGCTTCCAGTTCGGCGTCCCCCGCCATGCGCGCCGCTTTTACGTAGTGATCGCGGATCATGGCGACGCAGGAAGCGGAGGGAGAGCAGATCACTTCATCATTCG
This sequence comes from uncultured Bryobacteraceae bacterium, assembly GCA_964249105.1. Classification (GTDB taxonomy): domain Bacteria; phylum Acidobacteriota; class Terriglobia; order Bryobacterales; family Bryobacteraceae; genus Bog-105. The sequence continues at coordinate 10,749 of CAXUBB010000113.1, forward strand.
CAAAAATGTCCACGAACTTGCGGATCAGCGGTATCGTTTCACGCTGGTAACCGGTGTTATAGTGCATTTGGCCGCAACAGGTTTGTTCGGGACGAAAAATGACGGTATGGCCCAGGCGCTCCAATAAACTCACAACCGCTATGCCGGTTTGGGGGAACAATAGATCGTTGTAGCAGGTGATGAAAAGCGAGATTTGCATGGAGGAAGAAGGGAACTATGTTGTTATTGAAAGTATCGCGTAAAGGGTTTCTGTGATTGGAATAAATCATTTCTGGCGCTTTTCGGCTCCTCTGCTTTTTCTGTTCAGTTCGTTTGTCGGAGATCGCGCCGAGCCGGAGCAAATCGCGCGCCTGCTGTCGGCTTCCAACCGGCCTCAGCCCTCCATTATTTATGTCGGCTTTCCTTCGCTTTATAGCGGCGCTCATATTACCGGCGCTATCCTGGCTGGACCGGCATCCAAGCCAAGCGGCATCGATCAGTTGAGGCAAATGGTGAAGGATATGCCGCGCAACCATCCAATTGTGATTTACTGCGGCTGCTGCCCGTTTGATAAGTGCCCCAATATTCGCCCGGCGTACAGCGCCTTGCAGGATCTTGGGTTCTCGAATATTAAAGTGGTGGTGATTCCGACCAATCTGCATACCGATTGGGTGAGTAAAGGTTATCCCACGACAAAGGGGCCGATGCCGGTCGCGGCGGCGGACGTGAAAAGATGAAACTACTGGTTGCCGCCGGTTTGTTCTTTGCCGCTGTTGCGGGTGTGGAGATCAGCGCCAAGCGGGTTTCGCAGACACCGCTGCTCGGTCCGCAATCGTCTTGGTCAGAACTGGCTTTGTTTAACCCAACAGCGGTTCGTGTCGGCTCCAAAACCGTGCTTTTGTTCCGCGCTCAGGACCGCCGCCACACGTCGCGCATCGGGTATGCCGAAAGCAATGATGGCCTGCATTTCACGGTGCGGCCCGATCCGGTGCTTGCGCCGGAAGCTCCTTACGAGAAAAACGGAGGCGTCGAAGATCCGCGCGTGGTGGAGATCCATGGGCTTTACTACTTGACTTACACCGGATATGACACGCATGCGGCGCAGTTGTGCCTGGCAACATCGAAGGATCTGATTCATTGGGAGCGCAAGGGCGTCATCATGCCCGCGTATCGCGGAACCTGGAATACGCAATGGACAAAATCCGGCGCGATCATCCCGGAGCAGATTAACGGCAGATGGTGGATGTATTATCTGGGCACGCGCACGGACTCCGACGGCAAGGCGCGTGACTATATGGGCCTGGCTGTTTCCGATGACCTGCTGCACTGGCGCGACGCGACGGACAAACCAGTGCTTGACCGTCGTCCGGGAGCTTTTGATTCGCGGGTGATGGAGCCGGGACCTGCGCCCTTTTTAACAAAAGCCGGTATTTTTCTGCTCTACAATGGCGCGAACGATAACCTTGTCTATGGTCCAGGCTGGGTGTTGTTTGACCGGAACGATCCGCGTCGCGTCATCGCCAGGGCGGACGGTCCTTTCGTGGTTCCCATGCTTCCCTGGGAGAAAAGCGGCACGGTTCCTAACGTGATCTTTCTGGAAGGCGCGATCCGGGAATCGGATGAGTTTCCGGAAACGAACAGTCTCAAACTCACCGGATACTATGGCGCCGCTGATAAGTACATTGGCGCTCTCCATATCGTGGTGACTACGGGAAAGTCGAATTAGGCAGATTGCGGATACGTAGTTCGTTTTGCAGGGCGCAGGCTGAATGGGTATCTCCGAACAGGAGAAAGGCATGGTAAAGACCATCAGCCGGTACGCTTATGTTTGCCTGCCACCCGGTTTCCAAGTTTTGCGCTCCAGGATAGTGGGCCGCCACATCCGGTCGTACCGTGCTCAGGTCGGCGTATCCAATCACTTGTCCCGCGCCGGAAGCTAAAGCGATACGACCGGCGGGCTGAAGGTCGAACCGGTTATAAGCCCATCCCTTCACGAATACGCTTGTTAAACCGGAGCGGTGCGTCTCCTCCAACTGACCAAGGCAGGCGCTCGGCAGCAGGCGGTATCCTTGCAGGCGCGCGGATTCGCCAGTGCGCTGAATTTTTGCGAACGAGGTGATTTCTCCCGAGGGACCCCAATGGCGTTGGCGCAGGTAGGGCACAAATCCTTTGAGCATATCGAGGC
>CAXUBB010000114.1:0-3399 GCA_964249105.1 uncultured Bryobacteraceae bacterium
GCTATGGTCTCGATGCGCAATGGGCTGATGATCTGCACCATGCAATCCATACTGTTCTCACGGGAGAGACAAACGGTTATTACGAAGATTACGGCACTCTGGCGCACCTGGCAAAAGGCTTAAAGACTCCGTTTATTTACGACGGTATCTACTCGGCTCACCGCGAGCGTCACCACGGACGCCCGCCGATTGGCCTTAATGGGCATCACTTTATTGTTTGCACCCAAAATCACGATCAGGTCGGCAACCGCGCTCAGGGAGAACGGCTTTCGCACCTCCTCAGCGCCGGCAAACAAAAAATAGCGGCGGCTCTCCTGCTGACCTCGCCTTATGTGCCGATGCTCTTCCAGGGCGAGGAATACGCGGCTTCCACGCCATTTCAATATTTTTCCCAACACGAAGATCCGGAGCTAGGGAGGCTGGTTTCGGAAGGTCGCCGGAGCGAGTTCAAAGCCTTTGGGTGGAAACCGGAGGAAGTGCCTGATCCGCAAGCCAAGGAAACTTTCGAACGTTCAAAGCTTAATTGGGAGGAGATCAGCGAGGAGCCGCACGCCGAGATGCTGCAGTGGTACAAAGATTTAATTAAGCTGCGTCGCTCTTCCGGCTTAACCGATGGCCACCTTGACCGCGTTCACGTCGAGTATGACAAACAGGCCAAATGGCTCACCATGCGGCGCGGCCAGTTTGAAGTAGCCGTGAACTTCGCGGCGGATTCCCAAGCCGTGCCCATCAATCGAATCCAAAAAAACGTGATGTGTTCAGCGCAGAGCTATGAGTTGAGTCCCGGGCTGATTGAGCTTCCCGCTGAGTCCGTTGCCATCCTGATTCCGCACTCCGCTACTGAGTTGCAAACATTTCACTCAACACCCGGCCAGATGACCCGCTTGGCGTCTGTAGGTTCAGCATAGTCGCTAACGTGGGCGCTATGTCGTTCGGAGCAATCGTCTCGTCATAGTGTCCCGGCTTGATGCCCGGTCCCATAAACAGCACCGGCACATGCCGGTCATAGGAGTACGGTGAAAAATGACTCGTCCCGCTCGCGCCGGGAATGTAGTTCGGCTCAAAGACAAAAAATAGATCCCCGCTGCGGCGCGGAAAATATCCGTTGGTCTCGGCGCGCGCGATGAAATCGCCTTCCACGCCGTTGTCTAGCTGGTCACGCGTGTAAACACGGGCAACATGCAACTGCGGAACGGCAAGGATCGCATCCCGCGCCGCGCTGAAAACTTCTTCCCGCTTCGCTGCCTGGAAAGCGTCGTAATTGAAGTAAAGTCCTGCTTCGCCAGCGCCTGGAATCAGCCAATCTGCTTTTCCAAATTTCCTGTTGAGAGCGCTCGTAACTACCTCGTCCAAGTCGGCATGAAGATAGCCTCCCGGCATCTTATTCTTCGCATCCTGCTCCGGCGTGGGCGCAACGCCATGATCCGCCGATAAGACCACAACCGTATTCTTCATTCCGACAGTTTCGTCGATTCGTTTGAACAGCTTCGCAAGCAGTTGATCTGTCCTGATTGCCATATCGCGCACCTCCGGCGAATCCGGTCCCGTGCGGTGTCCCACGTAGTCATTGGAAGAAAACGAAACGGTCAACAAGTCCGTCACTCCTCGCTGCCCTAACTGTTCGCCTGTGAGCGCCGCCTCCGCAAACCCCTCAATTAGCTCGTTACCCCATGGACTCGCTGGAATATTCAAATACGGAAGTTTGCTCCCGGAACGTGCATGGAAATCCCACTTGGGAAATCCCGTCCACTTGCGATCCACATACTGCGCCGCCAACTTTCGACTGTTAAACGTATGGGCCCAATCCGGCAGTTCTTTCGCATAGTAGGTGCTCGTGATAAAGTTGCCCGTTTCATCATCGAACCAGTACGCGCCGGCAGCCTGATGCCCGGAGGGAAGAATTGCCCCTCGCGCCTTGATGGAAACGCCGATGACCTTCGATGTGGCGTTGGCCGTTCGCAATTCATCTCCTAGCGTGCTCACTAGCAGCCGTTTCGGAGAGGCCGGGTCGGCATCGGTGCAACGCGAGCTTTGCGCCTCGCCACCTCCGCCGCCTACTTGCTTTTCGTCCCAATCACAGACGCTCGTGACAATTTTTCCCTTATCCCGGTCATACCAGCTATTGCCGATAATCCCGCTGACGGACGGCATCGCTCCCGATAGGAAGATACTATGCCCTACTGCCGTAACCGTCGGAACCTGCTGATAAAACGCGTTGGTGAAATCCGCGCCTTGCGTCAATAATTGATTGAATCCGCCATGATAATCCGTACGGAACCGGGTCAGATAATCATAGCGAAACTGATCCACGATAATCGCCACCACCAGTTTCGGCTTCGGCGTTTCTTTGGAAGCGCCAGACACAAACCGGCAGAGCAGGATGAGGAAGGCTGTAAAACTCAGGGTGCGGCGCAGAAACATTTCGCCTCAGCGTAACAAACTCCTGCGCCCACTGCGGGAACTTCTACGCTGGGGGCGCAACCGCTTTGACGTGTGGACTTTCGGCCCCCAGCCAATCCGGATTCTTGGCCGTGCTGTCAAAGTGGGCGCTTGTTTTGAACAGTTCCCATTGGCCATTGGCCGCCAACGGAGCCGTACGCGCCAGGAGCGCGGTGATCTGCTCCTTCGTGACCTGCTTATAGGTATGACCCGCCTGAACGGCCTGATCGAGGATTTTAGGCGTGTCAATGCCTGTAATAACTACTGAAGTAGGCCGGGTTAAAGCGTAATGCAGACACTCCATCGGAGCGACCTTCTGGCTTTTGAGGATGACACTGTCACCCATGCTTTTCATGCCGAGCACGCCGATGTTCCGCTTTACCAACTCAGGAAGGACCTGCTGCTCAAAACTACGGAAATGCGCGTCCATCACGTTAATGGGCATCTGCACGGTGTCAAACGTAAAGCCGTGCTTGTCGGCCACTTCCAGCATGTAAAGATGAATACGCGGGTCCTTGTGCCCGGTAAACCCGATATAGCGCGTTTTCCCGGCTTGCTTTGCCGCCAGAAACGCTTCAATGGCGCCGCCTTTCGCAAAGATACGATCCGGATCATCAAACCGGATCACTTCATGAAACTGCAGAATATCCACATGATCCGTCTGCAACCGCTTCAGCGATTCTTCAATCTGTTTATTGGCCTCTTCCTGCGTGCGCCCGTCAATTTTCGTCATGAGCAGGACACGCTTGCGGTATCCATCTTGCGCTAGAGCCTTGCCCATCCGCTTCTCGCTCTCACCCTTGTTGTAGTCCCAAGAGTTATCCATGAAGTTGATGCCCTTATCGATACCCGAGTGAATCAGCTTGACGGCCTCGTCCTCGCTTAACTCCGACTTTCCCAGGTGAAAGCCGCCCATGCCGACACAGGACACTTTCTCGCCCGTATGACCAAGAGTTCGAT
>CAXUBB010000114.1:3409-12895 GCA_964249105.1 uncultured Bryobacteraceae bacterium
ACTCATCGCTAGTAACACCTCACGCCGATTTGCCTTGCTCTCGCTATCCATAAGAATTAGACGTGAATGGCATTAAAAGCAAACACGTAATAATCTCAGGTTGAAGTCATTCTTCATCCCACCTCGCTGCCTTTATCCGGCAGAACTTCCCTATAATTGATACCCGACGGTTTCGTGAACAGACTCGGATCAAACCGCGCATCTTTATACTCGATGTACTCGTATTTATATGTTCCCTCCTCCGTCTGCCAACTCAGGAATACCGGCTCATGTGTTCCGGCTCTCAATATCAATAAGGCGCTGCCCGTCGGAATTTGCAACCGCAGCGCATCCGTGGGCTTTGCGTTAATGGTGGGACCAGGTTCTGAAGTCGCGCCGGCATTCTCAAAAAAGTCCTTCTCATCTCCGAACTCCAACTGGTCCAGTTTGCCTAACTGATGCTTAGGATCAAAAGGGAGCACAACCGGCAGATGCATGTCATGGGCGTTCCCCTGATCAATCGCATGAGTGCCTTTCTTATCGATAAGATTAACGCTGTAAGCGTCAGGCTCGGCAATAATCGTCAGTTTATGAATTCCCTGGCGGGCATCGGGCGGGTCTTCAATGCGCGCATAGTGCGGACCAGCCCGGTAAATGGTCTTCGGAAGAGCCGGAAAACTCTTCGGCTTGATACCCGGACCCATCAGCCGTACGACCATCTTTGTCATGCTGTCCGGCGGCGGAAATTTCGTGTTGGCAGCCATCAGGAAAGAAGCTAAGATTACTGTCACAAACAGGCCGAAAATGAGTCTCATGTGCTCTGATTATCCTATGCCGCAGAATGGTTTCAGCTTCGGACTTCAATGACAGCCAACTCCCCGGCAAAAACTGTTCTGGAATTGCGTTCTCTGACAAAGCAGTTCGCGACTTATCCAGCCGTGAACAACATTTCATTTACCGTGGAGCACGGCGAATTCTTCTCACTGGTCGGACCGTCCGGATGCGGAAAAACCAGTACGCTCCGGATGATTGCCGGCTTTGAGGAGCCTTCTGCCGGCGAGATTATCCTGAGCAACCGAAACGTGTTAAACGTGCCGCCACACCGCCGTGAAGTGAGCACCGTGTTTCAGAACTACGCCCTGTTCCCGCACTTGACCGTTGCTCAGAACGTCGCTTTCGGCCTCCAAAGGCAGCGCCGTTTTCCGCAAAGGGAAATCCAGCAGAAGGTGAACACCATCTTGGAAGTTGTGCAACTCGCGGGCAAGGAGTCGCGGCTGCCGAAACAGCTCTCGGGCGGAGAAAAGCAGCGCGTGGCCCTGGCGCGCTCGCTTGTTCTGGAGCCCGCGATCTTATTGCTCGATGAACCTCTTTCCGCTCTCGATCCGGCGTTGCGCAAGCAGATGCGCGCCGAATTGAAGAATTTACAGCGCCGCGTCGGTATCGCTTTTCTGTTCATCACCCACGATCAGGAAGAGGCCCTCTCCTTATCGGATCGCATTGCGATCATGAACAAAGGACGTATCGAGCAGATCGGCGCTCCGCAACAGGTTTACCGGCAGCCAGCCTCCAGATTTGCAGCGGAATTTATAGGCGACTTGAACTGGATCGGAGAGATAGCGCTGCGCCCGGAGTCTCTTCGCATTTCGCAAGATGCGCCGCCGGGAGGGGCGCAATCGGTGCCAGCTACCGTGCAAAGTTTGACCTTTCTTGGTAATCGCTTTCTCCTGGAGGCGAGAATGCGAGATGGGCAATGCTGCACCGCTGAACTGGACCGCGACGCTTGCCGATTCCAACCTGGCCAGCAAATACATGTATGGTGGCAACCTGCCGACGAGCTGCCGCTTTGGACGCAATGATCCGCCTGCGCCGGTTTTTTCTCTTGCCCGGTCAAACCATCATGACGCTTCTGTTCTGGCTTCCTCTCCTGATTATTCTTATTTATAGTCTGCTCACACGAGGAACCTACGGCGGCGTCACCATGCCGTTCACATCCGAAAGCTACGCGCGTGTAGCAGACCGGTTATACCTGGAAATCTTCTGGCGATCTCTTTGGATTGCCGCCGTGTCAACCCTTATCTGTTTGCTGTTAGCTTTCCCGCTGGCCTTCTATATCGCGCAAATCACGCGGCACAAAACATTCCTGTTAAACCTGGTTACTTTGCCCTTTTGGACCAGCTTTCTCATCCGCACCTATGCCTGGATGTTCCTGCTGCGTGATACGGGAACCGTAAACAGCATCCTGCAAAATCTGCACCTTATACAAGGACCGCTACCGCTCCTATTCAACACCGGAGCGGTCATCCTGGGGCTCGTCTACGGCTATCTGCCTTTTATGGTTTTTCCGCTTTATGCCACGCTCGAAAAGCTTGATACCTCGCTCCTCGAAGCCGCTCAAGATCTAGGCGCATCGCCGTGGGAAGCCGTTTGGCGCATTGCCGTCCCGCTCGCAAAGCCTGGGATTGTAGCCGGCTGCCTTCTGGTGTTCATTCCCTGTCTCGGAGCTTATTTGACTCCCGATCTGATGGGCGGAGGCAAAACCGTGATGCTCGGCAACCTGGTGCAGAACCAGTTCACCACCGCCCGTGACTGGCCTTTTGGAGCCGCTGTCTCGCTTGTCTTCATGCTTCTGGTGTTTGCTGTCACAGTAGGCATTCAGAACAGAACCGAGGAGCTGCTGTGAAGCCGCTGTTCACTGCATACATCAGCGTCGTCTATTTATTTCTCTACGTGCCGCTTGCTGTATTGGGCCTGTTTAGTTTCAACGTTTCAAAACTCTCAGTCTGGCGCGGTTTTACTTTGAGTTGGTACTCGCAAGTCTTTCACGATTCCTCCTTGCTTGAAAGCGCCACGAACAGCCTCATCATCGCGTTCGTGGCGACGCTGCTTTCAACGGTTATCGGCACTTTAGCCGCCTATGCGGTATGGAAAAAACGCGCGCCGGTCTTCACCAGCTCGCTTTATCTCTCGCTGGTCACTCCCGAGATCGTCACCGGCGTCTCGCTTCTAGTCTTCTTTCAGATGATCTTCCGAACGCTTCGCGTGCAGCTTGGTATCCATACCGTGATACTGGCCCACATCTCGTTCTGTTTAGCTTACGTGGTGCTCGTGGTGTTAGCGCGCCTGAGGACTTTTGACGCGACATTAGAGGAAGCGGCCCTGGACTTGGGAGCAAACCACTGGGAAGCCTTCCGCCTGGTCACGCTGCCGCTACTTCTACCGGCAGTCATTGCCGCCGCCTTGCTCTGCTTCACCATCTCTTTTGACGATTACGTTATCACCAGCTTGGTAGCCGGAGTAAACTCAGAAACCCTGCCCATGGTCATTTACGCCATGGCGCGTAAGGGCGTCAGCCCGGAAGTAAACGCGTTGTCAATGCTCATCACCGTTGCTTTGGGCACTCTGATTTTGATGGCCGGACGCCTGGAGGGGAGAAGCGTGCGCTGACTATAGCTGAAGCTTTTACTTCTTTGGCGCATTCACCGCCGTCAACTCCGCCTGATAAATCAGTGATTCCGCTGTTAAACAAGGCGCTTTTGTGGGTCTTTGGTGACGTTCGCAAAACCAATCTGCGAATCTAAAACACAAAGGCCCATTCCCGTGTACCGCCGTATCTTTCTCCTGGGTGTAGCCGGGGCGCTCACTGGCTGCACCTCGGGACGCCCGCACCGGCTGAACGTTTACAACTGGGACAGCTACGTCGCTAAATCGACTGTCCCGGACTTCGAGCGCCGCTTTAGCTGTACCGTGCGCTACGCCGTCTACGGCAGCGCGGAAGAGATGCTCGCTAAAGTGATGAGCGGAAATTCCGGCTGGGACGTGGTCTTCCCCTCTAACAGCTTTGTCGGACCCATGCGGGAACTCGGGCTTCTGACGCCGCTCGACCACAACCGGCTGCCAAATCTGCGCCACCTCGACGGGGAGTTTCAATCTCCCGAGTGGGACCCGCATTTGGAATGGTGCGTGCCCTATATGCACAGCGCCACCGGCATTTTGTATTCCAAGCGAGTCTCGCCGCCTCCGCTCCGGTGGGCCGACCTATGGACGGGCCACTATCGCCGCATCACCATGCTCGATGATCCCGCCGAAGTTTTTGCCGCCTGCCTGAAGCGTCTCGGTAGGTCCGTCAACTCAGCCGACGAACACCAGCTCAAAGCCGCCCGCAATTTAGCCATTGAACAAAAGCCCTTGCTGCGCGCCTACCTGAACGAGGAGGTGCGCGACCAAGTTGTGTCCGGTGATGTTCTTGCGGCGCAGATGTGGGCGCAGGTCGCGCAGGTTGCCATGGACAACTCATCGGACCTGGCCTTTGCCTTCCCGCAGGAGGGCTTTCCACTCTACGCCGACAATGTCTGCCTTCTGCGCGAAAGCAAGCACCGCGAACTCGCCTACGAATGGTTGAATTACCTTTTGGAGCCGCCGGTAGCCGCCGCCATCGCTACCGAGATCACCGCCGCCACCGCCAACGCCTCGGCCCGCAAACTTCTACCTGCAAAACTAAGAAACAACCCCGTGCTTTATCTGGATAACGAGACACGCGGACGCGGAGAATGGTTCCGCGCCCTGCCGCCCGTTGCCCAGCGCCTGCGCGACCGTTATTGGACCGAAATCAAGTCTGCTTGAAATTCCCGGCCTCCAGCGCTAACTCCGTCGTAATCAAATTTACTATAGTGTCCAGACAGTCTGGACGATAAGTAACACGTGTCGATCCTGAGGTGCATTCGGCTGAAAATCCTGATTTTGGCAATTCTCCTGATTGCCGGAATACCGGCATTCTGTCAAAAGATTGAACTGAAGCACTATGGCCGGAGCGAAGGGCTCAGTAATCAGGTAGTCAGTTGCTTATTACAAGACCACGAGGGCTTTCTGTGGATCGGTACCCAGAATGGTCTATTCCGATATGACGGGCAGCGATTTGAGCGTTTTGGAATAACCGAAAACCTCCCCAGTCCTTATGTTTATGCCTTACATGAAGACCGAATGGGCCATTTGTGGGTCCAAACCGAGTACGGCTTTGGGAGATTTGAGAACCGACGTTTCTCGCTGGTGGGGCCGCACGTCAGCCTGGGGTGGGTCGGGTCCGCCGGTGTCGATTCAACTGCGCAAGGCCTCGTTTATTTCGCTACTCCCTTAGGACTCGGCGTGGCTAAACCGCTCTCCTTCTCCCATTTCCAAGTAACGATTCAACCTTTGCCGCGCGGAGACCAGGGCCCTGTTCATGCCGTCCATGTCGATAGGGAGGGCGGCATCTGGTTCTCCACAGAAACCACGTTGTACCATTCGACGAACGGTAATTTGGAGATCATAGGCGCCACTCTTGGCGTTCCGAAAGATCGCTGGGACGCTATTCATATCGACCGGGAGCAAAACATCTGGCTTCGCAGCGGGACAAAGCTCCTGGTTCGAGAGCGCGATCACCAGAATTTCCGCGTTGAAAAACAAGATCTTAGTCACTCCGGCGATATTGAATCATTTTTGATGACTTCCCAGGGAGATCTGCTGACGCCAAACGGAAGGGGGCTGTCACTTCGGCATCATAATCGCTGGAGTTATTTGGGAGAGCATGAAGGAGTTCCGGCTGTTTCCACTTCCGTGCTCCTGGAGGACCGTGAGGGTTCCATTTGGTGGGGTACTTGGGGAGCGGGCTTGCACCAGTGGAAGGGCTTCTCAACCTGGCAAGGATGGACCCGCGCGCAAGGACTCAGCAGCGAGCTTGTTTGGCAAATCAGGCGTGATGCAAAGGGAGCGCTGTGGGCTGCCACGGATGATGGTCTTAACGTGCTGGAGCCGGGTCGCCATCAGTGGCGTTCTGTGGCTCTGACCGGGCGCGTTGATGGAAACGATGTAAGGACTTTTTGCTTTAAAGATGGATGGATCTGGACAGGAAGCGCGCCGGGTGGGCTTCGACGCATAGATGCTTCGGGAGTAATAACCCGGATTGCAGCGGAATCTCCGCTCAGAGACGCCAATATCTTCCGCATGGAGGTAGATCGGGAAAATCGCATCTGGGTGGCTTCCGATAAAGGTTTATTTCGGAGCGCTCCCGAGGCAAACTCATTCCGTTTCGAGCAGCAGATTTCGGCTTCACCGGCATCGAGCCATGGCTTTTATGCTGTGTTTGTTGATGGGAAAGGCCGAGTTTGGGCGGGAGATGATAACTCCGGTCTTCTCTGTTTCGATCATGGTACATGGAGGATTATTACTCAGCGAGATGGGCTTCTCAGTAAACAGATTCGGACGATTGCCGGCGACGGTTCCGGCAATATCTGGGTTGGATATGCAGGGGATGTCGGATTGTCACGGATCACGCTGCTGCCGAACAATGAGTTGCGTTTCAAGCACTTCTTCAAGAAAGACGGACTGAATTCCACCGCCGTCATCTTTATTGGCTGTGATCGGCGGGGCTGGATTTGGTCCGGCACTGACGATGGAGTGGATGTTTTTAATGGCATGAAATGGAGGCATATTGGCACGCAAGACGGGCTTCTCTGGGATGATTGCGACACAAATGGATTTTTGGCTGACGACGACGGGACAGTTTGGGTCGGAACCAGTCGCGGCATTGGACAGATGTATGGACCACCGCGAACGCAACCATTGACGCCGCCCTCCGTTGCCATCACAGCACTGGTTGAGCCTGGATCGATTCACCTCAATCCTCATGGCCTACTTCGATTGCCTTACCATGAAGCGCTCAATATTGCCTATGCCGGCCTGAGCTTTACAGACGAAGCCAGTGTGAAATTTCGATACAGATTGCGGGGGCTCTCGGATGATTGGAGTCAAACGGAAGCTCGCAGTCTCGAATACTCCAGCCTTGAGCCGGGCTTTTACACATTTGAAGTGTTTGCCAAGAACGGAGAGGGAACTCTTAGTAAGTCAAGTGCGGCCATTAGCTTCCAGGTGCTAACGCCATGGTGGCTGTGTTTCTGGACCAAACTAGCGGCTGTTCTCTGCATTGTGCTGCTTGCTTATCTCGGCTTTACCTGGCGGATGAAAAAGATTCGAAAGCATAATGCGGCATTGCAGACTTCCTTGGAAGAGAGAACGCATTTGCTGAAACGGGCCAATGAAGTGAGCCGCCTTAAAAGTGAATTTCTGGCCAACATGAGCCACGAACTTCGCACCCCCATCCACGGAATTATGGGACTGGCAAGCCTGACGCTTGACTCTGAACTGGAAGGAGAAGAACGGGAAAATGTCGAAATTATTAATACCTCGGCGCAATCGCTGTTGGGGATTCTCAATGACATTCTGGATTTTTCCAAAATTGAGGCAAACTGCCTCGAACTGGAGCAGATTAATTTTAAGATTCCCGAATTGCTTCACTCCTGTTTGCAGCCACTCACAGTTTTAGCTCAAAGCAAGGGTCTTAAACTGAACTCGAATCTGCAAAACTCCGACTGGCCGGAGGTGATTGGCGATCCGGTCCGTATTCGGCAAGTCATCACGAATCTTGTGAATAACGCGCTTAAGTTTACGGAGCGAGGCTCGGTGACGGTGACGGTAAGCCAGCGTCCTTTGAACGACAACGAATTATCCCTGCAAGTTGCCGTTCAAGATACTGGAATCGGAATTCCTCTGGAGAAGCAATCCACAATTTTCGATGCCTTTGTGCAGGCTGATGGCTCTATGACGCGCCGGTTTGGTGGGACAGGTTTGGGGCTCTCAATCTGTTCTAAGCTGATTCGAATGATGAACGGTCGAATCTGGGTGGAGAGTGAAATGGGAAAAGGAAGCACGTTCCATTTCGAAGCGGCGCTTCGGATTGCATCTCCAGTCACAGCGGATTCCGAACTCCAGTCACTGGTGACGGTTCTCGATTAAACAGAACTGCGAACAAAAAGTATAATTTATCTCCAACGTATTAGAGCAACCGCTTCGATCTGGGTTTCGCCAGCCGCTTTTCCAGCCGCGCTCTGCGTCCTTCCAGCGCCGCCGAATTTTCGAACAGCATCGCCTGTACCGTCATCTCCAGCGCGAGCGCGTAGTTCTTTTCTTCGTGTTCGTAGAACTTGGCCAGTTCTTCCAGTGCGCTCACCCGATGCTCGTTTCGGCAGTCCGCCAGTTCCGTGAAAATCTGGGTCGCCGCGTAAGGCCGCTTCAGCTTCTTCTCCAGCAGCGCTACATCCCACAGCGTCCGAAACAGCAATCGGTCTGGCAAGCCCGCCTCAATGGCTCGCCGGAAAAGCGCCAAAGCCTGTTCGTATTCCTGCGCTGTCAGCAGCCACCGTCCAATCCCAAGCAGATCCGGCCCATGCTTCACTCCGATCTTCGCCAGCGACTCGCAATCCGTGCTTCGGAACGCCACCGGCACAATCGCGGTGAGGCAAGCCAGCGTCAGAATATCCATCGCGTTGTGATGAAAGATCGGAATCAGCTTTTGCGCTTCCCGCGAGCGCAGGTACTCAAAATAAACGTAAGGAATCAATTCGCCCGGCAAGTCGCCTTCCCGGTGTACGCCTAAAATTTGCTGCTCCAGTTGCACCAACCGGCAGTTCTCCAAGCGTAGCTTCCAAATCCGGCGCGCTCCATGCAAAAGGTCCAAATGTCCCAACCGCCCAAACGGAGGCTTATGGCGCGTCATTCGGTATCGTGTCTCCAGTAGCGGCTGATCATACGTTTTGCCGTTATAAGTAATCAGCACATCAAATTGTTCCAGATGCTGGTGGAGCGCCGCCAACGTGCTTCGTTCTTCCGCATACTCCCGCATGAAAAACTGCCGCACCCGGAAACCCTCTGCCGTAATCCGTCCCACCCCGATCAAAAATGCATACGTTCCTGATCCGCCCGCGAGCCCGGTAGTCTCGGTATCAAGAAACGCCCAACGCTCGGGAGAGCAGGGAAGGATCTCGCTTCCGCCCAGCGCATCCAGCAAATGATGCGACAACTCACCCAACGCTCCAATATCCGCTGACCCATGCTGCTTATGCCCCGGAAAAAGCCGCTCGGTCTGGAAGTGAGCGCCGTGTTCATTGGTGACGACCTCGCCTTCCTCCCATTCCTCGATAAAACAGCGCGATGGCGGAGGAACTTTAGCGGTTGAAACCGGCGCTTTCGCGTACTTGCGGTCAATGCTGGCGATTCTTTGCCGCAGTCTTGCCAGTTGTTCTTCAGTATCGAGCACCTAAGGAAGAAAACCCTTCACCTTTACGATAGTATCTATGCTTTTGCCGCGGCTTCTCACGCTGTTTTTGGCATTTTTTGCTTCGAAGAATTATGATTTTCGCGCTCACTACAACAAAACCGAAGCGAAAATCCCCATGCGCGACGGCGTTCGCCTGTTCACAGCCATCTACTCCCCCAAAGACAACTCCAAGAGCTATCCCATCCTGCTGACCCGCACGCCTTACAGCATCGCGCCCTACGGCCCGGATGCTTACCCCCGCAACACTTCCAACTTTGCTCGCGACGGCTACATCATTGTCATGCAGGATGTTCGTGGACGCTTCCTGTCCGAGGGCGAATTCGTCGATGTGCGCCCCATTAGTTCCGACAGCGATCCCAAAG
>CAXUBB010000115.1:0-2806 GCA_964249105.1 uncultured Bryobacteraceae bacterium
TTCGTAGAGTTGCTCAACGATTGCGGCTCTTGATCACTGATCAACAACAATGGTTTACACGACTTCCTCCGGGTGTTGCCCCGCCGGACAAACGTCCTTTGAAAGATTGGGCTTCAAAACGAATCGGCACGGTTCATACATTTTAGGGGAAGGAAGAAGACGCGGTCTTTTTTGTGCTGGGTGCCGATGTAAATTCGCCCGGCTCGGCAAGGTGGGCGGCGAGCAAGCCGAATTTGTTGAATGTTGCGTTGACGCGCGCAAGAAGTTACATCTATGTTGTGGGTGATCGGCAACTTTGGGGAACTCAGCGACATTTCGATCAAATCGCCAGCAGATTAGTTATTGTGAATGTCGGCGCGTCACGGGGGCATGCAGTTGGAAAGCTCGTCCAAAGCAGCGCGGCGGCAAGCGGTCAGGAATAGCGCCGGGCAGATACGCGCTTGTTTACCAAAACAGCACTCAAATCCAGATTCCCTGGTTATTTTCCTGGCTGCTCATCCGCGATGGATGAATCTATCTCTGTAGGCTCCGAGGCAGTTTGGGCCTTCTCCCGCCGCTTTGCTTCCTGCCATAGATCTTCCATGCGGTCCAGCGGCGTTTCCTGTAATGCCGCTTCGGTTTCGCTTTCAATATAAGCAAATCGCTTGCGGAAGCGCGCGTTGGTTTTTCGTAGGGCTTGTTCTGGATCTACTTTCAGGAAGCGCGCCAGGTTCACTACTGTAAAGAGCAAGTCGCCGACCTCGTGTTCGATTTCGGCGGCGCTTCCGCTTTCACGCGCTGTTGCCAGTTCCGATGCTTCTTCCTGCAATTTTTCGACGACTCCATCAATCGTGGGCCATTCGAAGCCCACGGCGGCGGCTTTAACGCTGATTTTTTCCGCTTCCACCAGGGCAGGCAGGGCGCGAGGCACTGAATCCAATACGCCCGTTTGAACAGTTCCCTCTTTCTCCTGTTTTTTAATTTCATCCCAGCGCTGCTTCACGTCTTCCGGCGTTTCCGCCGTCGCTTCGCCGAACACATGCGGATGCCGCCGCACTAACTTTTCATTGATCGCCCGAATGGAATCGGCGATAGTGAACAAGCCTTCTTCGGCGGCCATTTCGCCGTAGAATACTGCTTGCAACAGAAAATCTCCCAACTCTTCCCGCAAGCCCGGCCAGTCCCGCGCATCGATGGCGTCCAGGACTTCATAAGTTTCTTCCAGGGTGTAGGGTTTGATGGAGTCAAAAGTCTGTTTCCGGTCCCAAGGGCAGCCGCCCGGCGCGCGCAAACGCGCCATCAGTTTTACTAGTTCGCTGAACCGTTCTCCGGCTTCGGTATGTTGATCCGCCACGCATGACAGAATAGCGTTAGAGTCCTTTTGTTATGGCAGACCCGAACAATTATCCTGTTCCACCGGCGAATTTTCTGTTCCTTGTCGAATCGATTCTCATGCAAGCGCAAATACAGCTTGGCTTGCTGAATTTCGGCGAGAAAGAAGAGAACTCAGAACCCAATCTCCCCTTGGCGCGCCACTCAATTGATCTTCTGGGCATGTTGCAGGAGAAGACGAAAGGCAATCTGACCGTGGAGGAACAGCGAACGCTGGAGAACGGCTTAACAGAGCTTCGCTTCCGCTATGTGCAGGTTTCCGAAGAGTTGAAGCGGCAAAATCAGCCCCAGCCTCCCGCCGACGAAGGGGAAAAGAAAGAAGATGACCGGCCGCTCATCATCACCGCCGACGGCGGCAAAGGAACCAAAACCTCGTAGATGCTCGATACTTTCGAGCATGCCTCCATTCTGGTGCTTGGCTCCGGAACCAGCATGGGGGTGCCGGTGGTGGGTTGTCATTGTAAGGTTTGCGCGTCGGATGATCCGCGTGACAAGCGCTTGCGCCCGTCCGTTCTTCTGCGTTTGGGCGACAAGCGAATCCTGATCGATACCTCACCGGATTTCCGTTATCAGGCGCTGCGCTCCGGCCTCGAACATCTGGACGCGATTCTGTATACTCACGAGCACGCCGATCATATTTTGGGGCTCGATGATGTGCGCCCGTTTAATTTCAAACAGAAGCGCGAGATCCCGATTTATGCGTCGGCGAATGCCTGGGATACTATCGAGCGGACCTTCCGCTATGTTTTTGATACCGCTCCGACGGAATCCAGCCGCCCGCGCCTTCGTCCGCACATTTTCGACGACGCCCCCCTCTGTGTCGCCGGAGTGGAAATCATGCCGATCCGGATTGCCCATGGAAAAGGCACGGCGTACGGCTTCCGCTTCGGAGATTGCGCCTACCTGACGGACCATAGCAATATTCCGCCGGAGAGCATGGAGAAGCTTTCCGATCTGGACGTTCTATTTCTGGATGCGCTGAGGCACAATCCTCACCCGACGCATTCGACCGTGGAGGAGTCGCTACGCACCGTGGCGGCGTTGAAGCCGAGACGAGCTTTCTTTACCCATATCTCACATGACCTGCTGCATGCGGCGGTCGAAGCAAATCTGCCCGGAAATGTCCGCATCGCCTATGACGGCCTGCAAATTCCCATTGGCTACGGCGATTCAAGATGAGCGAACTTAACTCAACAGTTCCCTGTGCCCTGGCGATTGGGAATTTTGATGGCGTCCACCTAGGTCATCAGGCGCTCTTGGCCTCGGCAGCAGAGTATGCCGGCCAGCATGGCTTGATGCCCGCTGTTTTAACGTTTGATCCTCATCCGACGCACATTGTAGCCCCGCAGCGTGTTCCGCTCATGATTTGCAGTCTCGCCGAGCGTATCCGTTTATTGCAGGAAGCGGGAGCCGGGGAGGTTTATATCGAGCCGTT
>CAXUBB010000115.1:2816-8099 GCA_964249105.1 uncultured Bryobacteraceae bacterium
CGTTCACCAGCGAACTGGCTGCCCTCACTCCGCGTGAGTTCGTGGCCCAAATTCTTGTGGAGAAGCTGAAGGCAAAAGCTGTATTTGTCGGTGAAAGCTTTTGCTTCGGAGCGCAAAAAGCGGGCACTCCCGATGTGCTTCGAGCTTTAAGCGCGGAGTTCGGCTTTCTGGCAAACTTTCTGCCGCCAGTGCGGTACCGCCGCGAGATTGTTTCCAGCTCCGCCATCCGCCGCTCTCTCAGCGAAGGCCGGGTGAGCCATGCGAATCGACTACTGGGGCGGTGTTTTGCGTTGAGCGGTCCGGTTGTTTCGGGTCACGGCATCGGTTCGAAGCAGACCGTGCCGACGCTCAATTTGCGCCCTGCCCCCAACCAGCTTGTTCCGCGTGGGGTTTACGTAACGGAAACTTTCGAAACGCTCACGGGCCGCCGCTGGCAATCGATAACGAATGCAGGCGTGCGCCCTACTTTCAGAGGCGAGGAACTCACGGTGGAAACGTTTCTTCTCAGCCCTTTTGAAGAGCCCACGCCCACGGAAATCCGCGTGGAATTTCGCCGTTTCGTCCGGCCCGAACAGCAGTTCCCCGACCCGGAGAGCCTCAAAGCGCAGATTATGCGCGATGTGGCCCGTGCGCAGGCTTATTGGCGTCGCGTTGGGCAATTCGGCAGACCCCGACAAGCGTTAGCTTGATATCTTGAAATACCGATTGTGCTGTTTTCGTGATCGAGAGGCTTTTTTCCGATCGATGGAATAGCTACGGAGTTTAGTCGGAGTACCATATGCTTTCACCCGCTTTCCGATTCTTGTTTGCGCTGGCCTGCGCGGGAGCATCCGTCGCTTTTGCGCAAAACAGCCCATCCGCCGGAGCATTGCCGCCGCCAGTCACGTTCACTGCCGAACAGGACCATCAGAACATGATGAACCAACTCGGGATTAAGGCACTACGGCCAGGTCCGAGCGGGAATGAAAAAGCTCCCAATCATGCCAATTATGATGAGCATCTGGCGAACCCGTATCCGAATCTGCCGGACATTCTGACGCTCAAAAACGGACAAAAGGTCACCACTCCTGACATGTGGTGGAAAGGGCGCCGCCCTGAGATTGTTGAAGATATGGAACGGGAAGTCTACGGTCGGATACCCGCCAGTGTCCCGAAAGTGAATTGGACGGTGGCTGTAACCGATAAAGAGTTTGTCGGCTTTCAGCCTGTGATCGCCAAGAAGCTGATCGGGCATGTCGACAACTCGTCGTATCCGTTGATTGACGTGAACATATCGATGGTGTTGGTCACGCCCGTTAACGCCAGAGGCCCCGTACCTGTGCTGATGATGTTCGGGCGCAGTGTTCTTCCGGCCCCGGCACAGCCCTCGCCGGAAGAACTCGACAAAGTGAATGCGGCGCTCAAGGCTTTGCTTCTGAAAGAAGATCCGTCGCTCAAGGCGATTTTTGATCGATACCCTGCTTACAGCGTGAACGCCTCTCAACCGCCGCCCTCGTTCGGCATGCGTCCGCCTCCAGGCGATCCGCCAACCACACAGCAACTGATCGCGGACGGTTGGGGCTACGCCCTGATTGATCCCGCGAGCATTCAGGCTGATAACGGCGCGGGGCTAACCCGAGGCATTATCGGACTGGTCAATCACGGCCAGCCGCGCAAGCCTGATCAGTGGGGGGCACTGCGCGCTTGGTCCTGGGGCGCGGCACGCGGACTGGATTACCTCGAAACCGATCCGGCTGTCGATGCCAAGCACGTCGGCATTGAGGGCGTGTCGCGTTATGGAAAAGCCGCGCTGGTTACGCTTGCGTTCGAGCCTCGCTTCGCCATGGGACTGATTGGTTCCTCCGGGGAAGGCGGAGCAAAGCTGCACCGCCGGAATTTCGGCGAGGCAGTGGAAAGCCTCACGGGCGGCGAGTATTACTGGATGGCGGGCAACTTCATGAGGTACGGCGCGTCGGATGCTGTATTCGGAAGTAAAAACGCGAGCGACCTGCCGGTTGATGCCCATGAGTTGATTGCCTTGTGCGCGCCCCGTTTGACGTTCATCAGCTATGGAATCCCGGAGCAAGGCGATGCAAAATGGCTCGACCAAAAAGGCAGTTACATGGCGACGGTGGCGGCGGGAGCCGTCTTCAAACTCCTGGGCGCGAAAGATCTGGGCGTATCGAACGACTACCGGGCGGAGCAGATGCCGCCTGTAAATACAGGATTGCTGAGCGGAGAGTTGGCATGGCGTCAACACGACGGCGGCCACACCGACGCGCCCAACGTGAAATACTTCATTGAGTGGGTTGATAAGTTTATTGGTCACTCCAAAGCGGATTGATTGCCGAGTTCGACTACTTATATCCGTTTTAACGACAACTGCTTCCTCTGATGGCGCATGTCTTTTTGCCCTGCTCTCAGCCTGATTCTCGGGCATACCCGCCGCTTCGATATACTGAGTTCGATTAACCACCTCAGTCCGGAGAAGACCGCATGCAGCTTTCCGAAGGCAAAATCAAACACTTAAATGCTCTCTCAAACGACAAAGGCGTGATTGCCGCCGCCGCCATGGATCAGCGCGGCAGTTTGCGCAAATCCATTGCCAAAGCCAAGGGGGTCGGCGAGGACCAGATCAGCGACGACATGATGGTCGAATTCAAGGTCGCTGTTGCCAAGGTTCTAACGCCGTACGCCAGCGCGATCCTGCTTGATCCGGAGTTCGGCATTCCCGCCGCGAAGGCGCGCTCAAAAAACGCGGGCCTGCTGCTCGCCTATGAAGAAAGCGGTTACGACAATACCAAACCGGGACGCCTGCCCGATCTGCTGCCGCATTTATCAGTTAAGCGCATTAAAGAGCTGGGCGCGGATGCGGTGAAGATCCTGATCTATTACACGCCTTTTGACGCAAGCGACGTAAAGGATATCAAGCACGCTTTTATCGAACGCATCGGCGCGGAGTGCGAGACTTATGAAATTCCGTTCTTCCTGGAATTTGTCGGTTATGACCCGAAGGGCGGCGATGAAAAGGGATTTGAGTACGCCAAACAAAAGCCCGAAATTGTTCTGAAATCGATGGAGGAGTTCGGCAAACCGCAGTATAAAGTGGATGTGCTCAAAGTGGAAGTGCCCGTCAATGCCCAGTTTGTGGAGGGCAGCAGCGTTTTTAAGGGACAGGCCGCTTATAGCCGCAAGGAAGCGCTGGAGTACTACAAAAGAGCAGCCGAGGTGGCGGAGAAGCCGTTCATCTACTTGAGCGCGGGCGTAGGCAATGCCCAGTTTGTCGAGTCGCTCAATATGGCGGCAGAAGCTGGGACGGATTACTCGGGCGTACTTTGCGGACGCGCTACATGGAGCAACGGCGTTCCTGTTTACGCCAAGAACGGCGTAAAGGCGCTCGAAGATTGGCTGGCGGATGAGGGCGTGAAAAACATCAATGCCGTGAATGACGCGATCAAGTCGGCTAAGTCCTGGCATGGGAAGTATGGCGTCGCCGCTCACGCTTGAAGCGTCCAAGCGTTCCATGAGATTTGCTTCGATACCGGAAGCGATTGAGGATTTCCGGCAAGGCAAAATCCTCGTCGTTGTTGACGATGAGGACCGCGAAAACGAAGGAGATCTGACGATTGCGGCGGAGAAGATTACGCCCGAAGCGATCAACTTCATGGCCACGCGCGGACGCGGCTTGATCTGCTTGGCGCTTGATGCCGACCTTTGTACGCGTCTGGATTTACAGCCCATGTCTCCGGTCAATACGGCGCGTTTCGGCACCGCGTTCTGCGAGGCTGTTGACGCGGCGGAAGGCGTAACCACCGGCATTTCGGCGTATGATCGCGCGCATACTATTCGCGTCGCCATGGACCCGGCGACCCGTCCGCAGGATCTGGCGCGGCCCGGTCACATTTTTCCGCTGCGTGCCCGCCCGGGCGGCGTGCTGGTGCGCTCCGGCCAAACGGAAGCGGCGGTCGATCTGGCGCATCTGGCCGGGCTTTCGTCGGGCGGCGTGATCTGCGAAATCATGAATGAGGACGGCACCATGGCGCGGGTGCCTCAATTGTTTGAGTTTTGCCGGCAACATGGCCTCAAGATGATCTCCGTGGCGGACCTAATCCGTTACCGGATGCATAACGAGAAGATCGTGGAGCGCGAAGCAACAGGCCACATCCGCACTCCGCATGGCGAGTTCCGCACGGTTCGCTATGTCAGCCGGGTTGACGGCGAGTCTCATCTGGCGCTCGTGCATGGCGATGTAACGGGCCGGGAAAACGTTCTTGTGCGCGTGCACTCGCATTGCGTCTATGGTGATGTGTTTCATTCTCTCGACTGCGACTGCCATCGGCTGATCCATTCCGCTTTGGAGCAGATCGCGCAGGCTCCCGCCGGTGTGTTTGTTTATCTGCATCAGTCCGGCCCCGGCCTGCAAACAGGTTGGCGCGACGGCCATCGCGAGATTCTGACGCATGGCCGCCAACAGTTGGACTTCGTTCCTACCGACCGGCAACCACTGCAGCACACCAGCGGAATCGGCGCGCAGATTCTCTCGGATCTCGGCCTTTCCACCATTCATCTGCTGACCAATCATCCCCGAAAGGTGGTCGGGCTGGAAGGGTTCGGCATCCAGATCACAAACCAGGTCCCGTTTTCCGGTTAGATGCCTGTTCCGTTTCAGCTTCCCAAGCTATACCCGATTATCGATACAGCTTCATGCAGGCAGCGGACGATTTCGCCGCTTCTTCTGGCGGAAATTCTGCTCGATGCGGGCGTGCGTATCCTGCAATACCGGCACAAAGACCCTTGGACGGCCGCAAACTTTGAGGAAGCGCGGAAAATGGCGGCGCTTTGCGGCGAGGCAGGCGTGTTGTTTGTTCTCAACGACCGCGCGGATTACGCCCGCTTATTGGGCGCGGCGCTGCATGTGGGCCAGGATGACTTGCCGCCTTTAGCCGCCCGCAAAGTGATTAGCGATGAAGTGATGGGTTTTTCCACTCATGATCGCGAGCAACTCCTGCGCGGCCATGAGGAGCCGGTCGAGTATCTTGCCTTGGGGCCTATCTTTGCCACATCTTCAAAGCTCCGGCCCGATCCGGTGTTGGGCGTTGAGGGACTCCGAGCTTTGCGGCCTTTGACCGGCAAACCGCTGGCAGCTATTGGGGGCATCAGCATGAGTAACGCGCTGGAAGTGCTGGGCGCGGGGGCGAATTCCGTAGCGGTGATCTCGGCATTGCTGCCGGAAAAATGTGACAAAAAGTCCATTAAACAATTAGTTCAACAATGGATGCAGTTGTTTGGCTAATCCTTACCGAC
>CAXUBB010000115.1:8109-12854 GCA_964249105.1 uncultured Bryobacteraceae bacterium
GGTGCTCAGTAGAGCAGCAAAAAACGGCGGCAGAGCAAACAGCAGGGCCACTTCCCGGGCCTGTCCTCAGATTAATAGACCGCCGGGAAATGGCCACAATCGAGATTAGGGCTTTTGTGGAAACAAGCCATTTACCGCAATAATATAATTCATGGCAATAAAAGGCGCACGATTTTCGTGCGGTTGGTTGTTGCCAGCGGACGTGGATGCGCCCTGCTGCATGGCGGCGTTCGAAGTTTTTGAGTAGATCTGAGATCCTCCTGTCCCCATGCAATTGTTGGTAGGATCGGTTTCCGACGCTCCCGAGTTGTCGCAGTCTATCGAAAACCCATGCGAATGCATCGGAATTTGGATGCTTAAAAGCGTAACGTTATCGGTTCCACCAGTTGCTCCCAAGGCATAAGCGGAAAGGCCGTTTCCTTGTCCAAAATGAATCGGCGCACGACCGCGCAGATCAGGCAATGCGAAAGTCGTTCTGCCGTCGCCTCCGTAGACTGTGCCGAGCAGCGAAAACAACGCTGCATACTGCTGAATGGGCAGTAGCTGCCCGTTGCAAAAAGCCCACCCTGCCGGCGCGAAGCTTCCAGCAAATAAAATGATTTGACCTAAAATCGGGTCCATTTTACTTAATCCTAAGATATAGCCGACTATGGCGTGCAGGTCGTGGAAACACGGGCGGCAGTATTAGTGCCTGTCGTCGGCGTATACGCAAACTGGTAATCGTAGAGATGCCCCGCGGTGAGCGGCACGGAAGTAGATGTTGAGCAGCCTGCTGTCGTGCTGAATGTGCAAGATGCTGCCGTTGATATTCCGTTATCTCTTAGGGTAACAACCACCGAACTAGGCGGACTGTCTTTTACAAGCACGGTAAATCCATTCATCGTACAACTGACAGGCAGCAATTGTTGGACCGAGGCGTCATTATTGTAGGCCGTACTGTTAAACCCTGTGAGTGGGTGAAATATATTGCCGCCGGCGAAATTCGGAAAGTAAACGCCCGTCATCATCCACACCAGATCGGAGGCTCCCCCACCACTTAAGCCAGCCGGCCCTTGGGCACCCTGTTGAGCTAGAAGACTCCAGGACGCGGGGCTGGTATCCGGCTGCATGTTTGTGCTGGCTGCCAAAGCAATATAGCTGGAGCCGTTGTAATAGACGGCATCGTTCATTGCATAGGCGGTGCTGGTCGAATAAGCGCCCCGGTAGTTCAGACCTGACGCACCTGCGGGGCCAGCAGGCCCCATGGAGCCGGGAGAACCAGCCGGACCCGCGGCGCCAGTCGCCCCGGTGGGACCTGCAGGGCCAGTCGCCCCAGCGGCGCCGGCAACGCCTTGCGTGCCCTGCTGTGCCAGCAAAGTCCAATAGGAGGTCGCTATATCCGGTTGTTGCCCCGTGCCGGGAGCAATCGCAATATAACTTGATCCGGCATAGGAGACGGCTTGATTCACGGAGTACGTGGTGCTGTTCGACCATGTTCCGGACCATACCAAGCCCACGGGGCCTGGCGCGCCGGTAGCCCCTGTCGCGCCGGTTGGACCCGCAGGACCTATTGGACCCATCGGACCTGTTGCGCCCGTTGCTCCGGTTGGACCTGATAAGCCTTGGCGCGCTACGACACTCCAGTACGTCGGGCTGCTGTCAGGTTGTTGATTGATATTTGCCGCGATTGCGACATAGCTCGATCCTGCGTAAAAAACGACATCCTTCGTCAAATAGGAGGCGCTGGCCGACCAAGTTCCTTGCCAAACGAATCCGGGTGTGCCGGCTGGTCCGGTAGCGCCTACAGGCCCAGCAGGTCCCATCGGCCCGGTGGCTCCTGTTGCGCCAGTAGCTCCTACAGGACCGGCAGGACCTTGTTGCCCTACCGAAGCCGGAATCATGTAGCCGTTGATGTCGAGAATCAGTTCCGTTTCATCCGTTGTGAAGACGGAAATTTTCCCGTCGGTCCCGGCAGGCACCATGGCTGCATTGGCGACGGCTTCGCCGTTCCAGGCATTGAGAGTCGATGTTTCCGGGCGTGCTTGGCCGGTCGGGTAAATGGTAATAAATTGCAGTGTCTCTTTCGGTACGACTGTGATATTAAGCGAGTACCCCACGGCTGTCGATGGAATTCCACAGGAACTGGATAAAATCGGGAAATCTCGTGTTCCCGGCACCAGATCAGGGCTGCCAAAGATTCCCCTGGCCATTCGCGTATCCACCGCGCGACACGGCACAATCGGCACAAACGTCAGAGCGCTATCCGCGCGAGCTTGCAGAGAATACAAATTCAAAAGACTGGCAATGCCCATGACAGCCTTGCAGAAAGATGTTCTAAAAGTAAAAGTCAAATCTTTGCCTTAGCGTGCTTTTCCAGATGGCTGTTGATCTTTTAAAAGAGACGGCTCTGTGGGAGTCAACGCTCATTCATGGTCTGCTCGATAGTGAGACGCCCCGCGGTTTTTTCTCTTAAGAACGTTAGGTCGTTGCCTGTCCGGAAAAGTTGAGCGGTGCGCCAGTTTGCTCATTAGAACAGCAGAGACAATGTTGACAGCGATATACGGCATCGATTGGGGTTCGTCGTTTTCACAAGTCTCTTGGTTTCGCAGGACCGGTGATAGGGGCTATTCATGCGTTCAACCCATGGCATCAAGCAGGTCTCTCCCAAGCCTCAGTCCTGAAGAATCCTACACTCCTACGAGCCATAGGATTAGGGGCACCTAATGAGAGAACGCGGTCTGCGCCTCCACAACTTTCACGGGCATTAGGTTGCCGAGAGCTTCGCGGCGGGCGTCTCGGCGAAGCAGCTTTTATCAGACAGCTTGGCCTTCCGAACTGGTTCAAAGTTGGAAAGTTCGCTACCGGAATTGGCGTTCTTATAGGTGTTGAACTTATCGCGGATGCCTTACAAGGCGCGGGTACCCGAAGTTCGCTCAGAGAGGTCATCCAAAGTCTTGTCTCGCCGCGCGTAAGGCTCAAGAAAGCCGTGATGAGCAATGATTCCGTCCTGCGATGCTTATCCGCTGTCACCGCGGCTTATACAGCAATTGCCAATTTGCTAGGCCGTACTTTGGATGAGAACGCGTTGCAAGCAGTCCTGCAATCGTTGCTTGCGGACCCGAAACACAAGCCGGCGGACGTAACTTTTGAAAAGGCAAAAGAAACTCTAGCCGCTCTTGACCGCGGGCGCAGTTCCTGGGTGGACGAGGATGGAGCAGTAACAGAGGAGGCGGCTTAATGTCCTTGTGGGAATCGATAACAGGCGTGTTTACCGGAGACACGTTCTTTCCCGATAATCCGCTTAGGCAACATAGGCTTGAGGAACTCGGAAACGATTGCGCCCATGTTCTTGGAACTCTGCGCCTTCTCACCCCGCGAATTCAGGAGGAATTGGCAAAGCTTAATTCAGCCATTTCGGATCTTTTTCAGCATGCAATCGAACCTGAAGAAGCCAAGGTTCAAACTTTTGAGTTTGCTGGTTGGGCTGTTGAAGCCTCGCGGATCATAGCTCCGCTCCTGGTAACGCCCGCGGTCACGGCGGCCCTGAACGTCGGCGCTACAACTTATCTGTTGGGGACCGGTGAAATTGGGGCCGCGGCGTTCGCTGAATTGGTGGGCCTGCCCGCCGCGTTGGAGATTGGAATCGGCGCTGTCGCAGGCGTTTTTGCAGTCGGGGCAGTTGTTGGCATTGGAGCCATTGCCGGAGTGATGAAGCGCGATCAGCTTCAAGATGCAATTCACGGCGCCGTTGCCGCCCGGTTACAACTACAGAAGGCATACGCCACGAACAGCCGTCTTCTAAATTCCATTCAGTCCATTACGGCGTCCCTAGCTGTTTTCAAAGAGCGTGGACTTCTCTCGGATGAGATGATCTGCTCCCTTAAGGAAGGAATCAAAAAGGCTCAGAAGGCTCTCGTAGTCACCGATGAGGAAGTAGAGGCCTACTTGAATCAATTCGACAATATGCGGCAGTCCTGGACAGAGGAAGACCACTGACAGCGGATCCGCCGGAACTCAGTGCGGCGCAACAAATTTATTCGCCAAAGTCAAATAGTATTCTTCTTCAAAACGGAAGTTGGTCCAAAGGCTGACCCAGTAACCCGTTTTTATTGCGGAGTCGTCGGCACTCTGTTAGCCTAAGCGTATTCATGAGCCTTACGCGGAAAAAGCCTTTGGAGGCGCTGCTTCAGCAAGCCTCGCATAGCGATCTCAAGCGCACGCTGACAGCGAAAAGCTTGGTCGCGCTCGGAGTCGGAGCCATTATCGGTTCCGGCTTATTTATCAGAACAGCCGCCGCTTCCGCCGAGGCTGCCGGACCGGCAGTAACGCTTTCCTTCATCGTGGCGGCGATTGGCTGCGCCTTTGCCGGGTTGTGTTACGCCGAGTTTGCCGCCATGATCCCTATTGCCGGGAGCGCTTACACGTACGCTTACACCACCATGGGCGAGTTTGTGGCCTGGGTGATCGGTTGGGCGCTCATCCTGGAGTATGCGCTTGGAGCCGCTACCGTCGCTATCGGTTGGAGCGAGTATCTGAACAATCTTTTCGGAGGGCGAATCCCTTTTGAGTGGTGCCACTCGCCGATGGAGGTATCCGCCACTGGCGTCCACGGAATTTTTAACGCGCCGGCGCTCTTTATTCTCCTGCTCCTGACGCTGCTATTGATCAAAGGCACGCA
Organism: uncultured Bryobacteraceae bacterium; assembly: GCA_964249105.1. Classification (GTDB taxonomy): domain Bacteria; phylum Acidobacteriota; class Terriglobia; order Bryobacterales; family Bryobacteraceae; genus Bog-105. The sequence continues at coordinate 12,767 of CAXUBB010000115.1, forward strand.
GGAATCGGCCAGCGTGAATATGATTATCGTGATTATCAAGCTGTCGATTGTGGTTATCTTCATCGCGGTAGGTTGGCATTTTATCAAC
>CAXUBB010000116.1:0-5163 GCA_964249105.1 uncultured Bryobacteraceae bacterium
GGAAGTCACCGTTCAGTTTTCCGGCTCCGATGTAGAGTTGCTGCTGGCGAACCGCGCTGAGTTGCTGCTGGCATTGGAGCATCTCTCGATGGAGGCGATGCATCTTCCGCCGGAGGATCATTCGCTGATCTCTTTTGATGCGAACGATTACCGGCTGCTGCGGATGGAAGAGCTGCGCATGTCCGCGCTGGCGGCGGCTGATAAGGTGAAGCGCACGCGTGTGCCGTTTCACTTCAATCCCATGACAAGCCGTGAGCGCCGGGTCATTCACCTGGCCTTGCGCGAGGAAAAGGAACTGCGCAGCGAAAGCGTTGGGGTCGGCCCGGCCCGCGCTGTGGTTGTGATCCCCGCCGATATGCCGACTCCGCCCGCGCCGCCCTTTATGCCGCGCGGACCCCGGCCACAAGGCGCACGCGGCGGAGAAGAGCGGCGCGGCGGTAACCGTTAGTTAGGTTTTCCATGAATGCGCGCGACACGATTGTCGCCCTTTCCACGCCTGTAGGCCGGGGCGGTTTGGGTATCGTGCGGCTTTCAGGTTCGGAGAGCCGGTCCATTGCCGAACGAATCCTTCTGTTCCCCCACCCTCCCCGCTGGCAAAGCTGGCGCAGCGAGAGGGCTGGGTTACTTGACGCTTCCGGAAATTCCCTTGATCAGGTGGTGGTGGCTTTTTTTGAGCAGCCGCGCTCTTATACGGCTGAAGACGTAGTTGAGATTGCCTGTCATGGCGCTCCCGTTGTGCTGCGCTTCTGCTTGGAGCGAGCTGTCGGCGCGGGAGCGCGTCTGGCGGAGCCGGGTGAGTTTACCCTGCGAGCTTATTTGAATGGCCGTATCGATCTGCCGCAGGCGGAAGCAGTCCGCGAATTGATCGATGCGACGACGCTCTATCAGGCCCAGGTTGCCGCGCAGCAGATGGAGGGCTCGGTTTCGCGGCGGATTCGTCCCGCTAAGGAGCAGCTCGTCGAGCTAATTTCTCTGCTTGAGGCGGGTATTGACTTTGCCGAAGACGATATCAGCGTGGCGTCCGCTGAAGAAATTTTGCGGCGCATCGATCCCATTCACCGGACGCTGATCGATTTAGCCGGAAGTTTCGAGAGCGGCAGGCTTGTTTTCCAGGGCTTTACGCTGGCGATTGCCGGCCGTCCCAATGTTGGAAAGAGCAGTTTGTTCAATCGTCTGCTCCAACAGGATCGCGCCATTGTCACGGACATTCCAGGTACCACCCGCGATACGGTTTCAGAAGCAACTTCGCTGGCGGGTGTTCCCGTCCGACTGGTTGATACCGCAGGTATTCGCCAGGGGCAGGATGCAATTGAAAGCCTCGGTATTGAGCGTAGCTATCAGGCGATGGCCGATGCGGATTTGACTCTGCTGGTACTGGACTGGTCGAGCGAACTGACAGCGGATGATGGGGAATTACTGACAAAGCTGCAAGACCGGAGACCACTTCTCGTTGCGAATAAGTGCGATTTACCGCGACGGCTTCACGCCATTCCGGACGATTTAATTTCTGTATCGGCGGTCACTGGAGAAGGCATTGCTTCCTTGCAACAGGCGATTCTGCACCGGCTTGCTCCCGGCGGCCTTGCCGTTCCGGAAGACGGCAGTATCACAAACATCCGACAAGTCGCTCTTCTGCGTGAAAGCATCGAAGCTTTGGAAAACGCTAGGCGCGCTGTTGAGTTCGGCATTCCGCATGAAATGATTCTGCTTGATCTTTATGCAGCGCTTCGTCCCGTTGACGCGATGACCGGGGCGACCACGGCGGATGACATTCTGAACCGGATTTTTTCTACCTTCTGTATTGGAAAGTAAGACGATCAGTGACTGGCGGCAAGCGCTTGGCGGCGTATGGCGTCCAACAAGCCATTGATGAAGGACATAGACTCGTCGCCCGAAAATTGCCGCGCCAACTCCAGCGCTTCGTCAATGATGATAGGGGCAGGAACGGTGTTCTGCATCAGTTCAAAAATAGCCAGTCGCAGAATATTGCGGTCCACGACAGCCATGCGTTCCAGCCGCCAATGTTCGGCTTTGGCTTGAATCTGAGCGTCGATCTGCGGCGCTCGTTCCACCGTGCCGCGCACCAGTTCTTCCATAAAGCGGTCAGGCTTTAATCTGTCCTCGCTTTCTTCGGAATACAAAGTGTCGTAGTAGTTCGAGATAGCTTGATCGATAGGCTCTCCGCGCATATCCCATTCAAAGAGGACTTGCAGAGCCCGTTTTCTGGATCTGTGCCGTGCAGCCATATTAGCGGGCTTCCTTCAGCATCTTTAGAAGATTGGCAAGTTCGATAGCAACCTCGGCGGCTTCCGCGCCCTTATTGCCGCTTTTTCCGCCGGCGCGGTCCATAGCTTGCTGCATGTTATCCGTCGTTAGCACTCCGAAGGCAATCGGCACTCCGGTTTGAAGACTCACCTGGTTCAGTCCGTCCGTTGCGCCGCCCGCTACATAATCGAAGTGCGGCGTGTCTCCTCGAACCACCGCGCCTAACGCCACGATGGCATCGCAGTGCGACGCCATGGTCCTGGCCGTAATCGCCAATTCCCAAGCCCCCGGCACCTTGACGAGCGTGATATTTTCCTGCGGGCAGCCATGCTTTTCCAGCGTTTGCAGAGCGCCCTGGACCAGTTGCTCGGTGATGAACTCGTTAAAACGGCTTACCAGCACGCCAATGCGCAGATGGGCAGCGTCCAGCGATCCTTGATAAGTCTGATAAGGCATGAAATGAGGGGGAAGCGCGGAAAATGCGCTCCTTATGGGATAATTCGGTTTACCTCTCAGTTTACCTCAACTATCATGGACCCCCGTTTTATCCGCAATTTCTCTATCATTGCGCACATTGATCACGGGAAATCCACGCTCGCCGACCGCTTGCTCGAATACACCGGCGCGCTGTCCCAGCGCGAAATGATGGACCAGGTTCTCGACAGCATGGACCTGGAACGCGAGCGCGGTATTACCATCAAAGCTCATGCCGTGCGCCTCGAATATAAGGCGCAGGACGGCAACACGTACGAGCTGAATCTAATCGACACGCCTGGGCACGTAGACTTCACCTACGAGGTGTCGCGCAGTTTGCAGGCCTGCGAAGGCACGCTGCTGGTCGTGGATGCTTCCCAGGGCGTCGAGGCGCAGACGCTGGCGAACACGTATCTTGCGATTAATCACAACCTTGAAATCATTCCCGTCATCAACAAAATCGATCTGCCTTCCGCCGAACCGGAACGTATCCGGGAGCAGATCGAGCAAGTGATCGGTCTCGATGCCAGTGACGCGATTCTCGCCAGCGCGAAGAACGGCATCGGCATTCAGGAAATCCTGGAAGCGGTGGTGCAGAGGGTGCCGCCGCCGAAAGGCGATCCCAACGCCCCGCTGCGCGCCCTGATCTTTGATTCCTGGTTTGACCCTTACCGAGGCGTCATTATTCTCACACGAATTGTGGACGGCACTCTGCGCAAAGGACAGAAGATCCGCCTTTGGTCTAATGGCAGCACGCACGAGGTGGAAGGTCTCGGCTTCCAATCGCCCAAGCCTGTTCCCTGCGACGAGTTGACGGCGGGCGAGGCAGGCTTTTTGTTTGCCAACATCAAAACAGTTTCCGATGCGCAGATCGGCGATACCATCACCGAAGAAGCCAACCCGGCTGCGGAGGCGCTGCCCGGCTTCCAGGAAATTAAGCCGATGGTGTTCGCCGGGCTTTATCCGATTGAATCGCACGAGCATGGCTTGTTGCGGGATGCGCTTGAAAAGCTACGATTGAACGATAGCGCTTTTAATTTCGAGCCGGAGAACTCAGCGGCGCTCGGTTTTGGTTTCCGTTGCGGATTTTTAGGGCTGCTGCACCTGGAGATCGTGCAGGAGCGTCTGGAGCGCGAATTTGAAATTGATCTCATCACCACGGCTCCCGGCGTCCGCTACCGCGTGACAACCACGAGCGGAGATGTCATTGAAGTTGATAATCCGCAAAAATTCCCTGATCCTTCCTCCATTCAACACACGGAAGAGCCGATTATCGACGCGACGGTGATTACGCGTGAAGAGTACATCGGCGAAATCCTGAAGCTGCTCGAAGAAAAGCGCGGCACGCAGAAAAAGTTTGAGTATATCGGCGGCGGTCGCGTGCTGCTGCTGTATGAGCTTCCGCTGAACGAGATTGTTCTGGATTTCTATGATCGCTTGAAATCAGCCTCGCGTGGTTATGCCTCGCTCGATTATCATTTGTCCGGCTATCGCGTTTCGCCGATGGTGAAGCTGGATGTGCTGGTGGCGGGAGAACCGGTCGATGCGCTGTCGATGGTTGTGCATCGCGACTTTGCTTATGATCGCGGCAAAGTCCTGATTGAGCGCCTGCGTAAGCTGATTCCGCGCCAGATGTTTGAAGTGGCGCTGCAGGCCGCGATTGGGAATAAAGTTATTGCGCGGGAAACGATTTCGGCGATGCGCAAGAATGTTCTGGCTAAGTGTTACGGCGGCGATATTTCGCGCAAGCGCAAGCTGCTCGAAAAGCAAAAAGAAGGCAAGCGCCGGATGAAGCGCGTGGGCCGGGTGGAAATTCCGCAGGAAGCGTTTTTAGCGGTGCTGAAGGTGGGAAGCGAGTCGGGGGAGTGACAATCCTACGCCGCTCTCTCAACCAAAGCCCTTTGCGGAAATCGCACCGTTACCTTCAATCCGGCGCGTGACTCCACCTCCACGCTTCCGTCCAATTGCCGGGCTAAAATGCCGACGATCGGAAGCCCCATGGATTTCGATTTCTTCCAATTGAATCCATCCGGTAAGCCGACGCCATCATCAGCAACGGCCAGGATGATTTCTTCGTTTCCGATTTGCGACAGAGTAACCGTGATCAGGCCGGATGAGCGTTCCTTGAAGGCGTATTTCAACGCATTCGTCACTAGCTCATTCAAAATCAGGCCGCAGGGAATGGCCTGCTCAACGTCCAACTGTACTTGCTCGGCGCTGATTCGGCTCTCGACCGTCTTGTCCGGAAGCGCAAAGAAGCGCATCAGCTCGTTGACTAGAGTCTCTGTATACTCGCCAAAATTGATCCGATCCATGTGCTGATGAGCATATAAGCGTTCATGAATCATCGCCATCGACATCACCCGGCGTCTCGCCTCCTCCAGGGCCGCCCCGGCGACCGGCTGGTTGCTGAGCGAACTGCCA
>CAXUBB010000116.1:5173-10058 GCA_964249105.1 uncultured Bryobacteraceae bacterium
CATCGATTGGCCGTGCATGCGCAGAAGACTGGAGATGACCTGCAGATTGTTCTTAACGCGGTGATGAACCTCACGGAAGAGCGTATCGCGTTCAGCCAGCGAATGGCGCAGCGTTTCTTCCTTGCTTTGCAGAAGCTTATAGGATCTTTCGAGTTCCCCGGTCCGGACCCGAACCTTTTCTTCCAGCAGTTCTTCGGCTTCTTTCTGGTCGTGAATATCCGTGCTGGTTCCTATCCAGCGCTGAATTTCGCCGGAGGGCGTCAACACCGGTAATGCTCTTACTAAATACCATCGGTAACAGTTCTTCCATCGATCCCAAAAGCGCGTCTCCAAGGCATACAAATTCTTACTGGCAAGAACGGATTGCCAAAGCTCCATGCAAGGGCCGAGGTCATCGGGATGAATCACCGGCTGCCAATTATGCTCAACATTGGGAGTGGCGCCAATGAACTCGTACCAGCGCTCATTGTAATAATCCACAACCCCGTCCGGTCCCGCCGTCCACACAATCTGCGGTAGCGCATTCGTTAGTTGGCGGAAGTTCAACTCGCTTTGCCGCATCGCCGCCAACGCAAGTTCCCGTGCCGTTACATCCAGGCAGAGAAGCACTACTTCCCGCACTTCGCCTGCCTGTGATTTCACCGGGTAGGCAAGAACTTCCACCCAGGTTGGTCCGACGCTGGAACAGGACAGCGCGGTGCCCGCGCTCAAAGCCGGGTTATGCAGGATCGCGCCGCTGGAGCCGGCTTCGCCCGCGAAGGCTCGCTGGAGCAGTTCCACCGTTCCTTGCCGCGCGGGCTGCGGATCAGCCCAGATATTATAACCGCGCATAGCTTCTGTCCCTACGCCAAAGAACTTTTCAAACGCCGGATTTACCCCGGCGCTACTGCCGTCCCGATTCAACACATGCACGGCAAACGGAGACTGCTCCAGCATGGCCCGGTACCGGCTTTCGCTCGCCTGCAACTCCGCTGTCCGCTCTTCGATTCGCGTCTCCAGTTCCGCGTCTTTCGCCCGCAGTTCCTGCTCGACGGCGATTCGCCGCCGGATTTCCTTCCGGAAAAGATAAGTGGCGCAAAGCAGCAGCGTTAAGGCGAGAGCATAGGAAGTCAAAATCGCGCGCCTTACCATTACAATGACGTTTCGGTAATCCGCACTTTTGCGGGAAATGGAGCGTTCCGGAGCTACATTGTCGCGGGCCGCTTCGCGCTCAATCTCCGCCATCCATTCGTAGCCGCGCCCGGTTTTTACCACCTCAATGGCTGCTTTCATTTGGCCGTTCTGCCTGAGACGGATTGTTTCGGCCAGTTCCCATAACTTTTTGTCGATCAATTTGTCCAGCGCAGGATGCGACCACGGCTTTCCTTCCGCCGAGCGCTGTGCTTGCGCCGCGCTGAGCCGCGCCAAGCCGGACTCGTAGTTCTTTAAATAATTCTCGTCGCCGGTCAACAAGAATCCACGTTGCGCGCTCTCCGCTTCTCGAACCGCCGCAACTAACTCGCTCACGTTCTTGATCGCGCCAAACTTCCAGGCAATCTCGGCTCTCAATCGCAGCGAGTCTTGCAATCCCAAGCTTAAATTCATGTTGACGACTAAAAACACCAGAAAAAGCCCGGCGCCCGCCAGAAGTCCGGCGATCAGATTAATTTGCGGCCGATCCTTGCCCAGGTGCGTCTGCGCCTCGCTCCAGGCTACCCGGCACAGAAAGGCTCCCATGCACAGAAACAAAGCGGCGCTCTCGGTCGCCATCCGGAATGCCCAATGGGCCCAGACTCCCGATTTTTGCGGCGGTATTCCGAGCAAGTAACTGAGAAGGCAAAGCGAACCCAGCGTGATAATCAGAGTCCCGCACACAGCAGCGAAGAAGGCGCGGCTGGCGGAAAAACAATTTTGGAGCCTCGTTAGGCAAATCGACCCGAGGCCCCACAAAGCAAACCCGATTCCGGTCGCCAGCGCCATGTGAGGATAGGCCTGGTGCGTATAAATTCCCAGATGCTGAAAGACAACTTGATTGAAGTGCCGGGGGATGTGCGTTCTGTCTAGAAAGCCGAGGGCAATCCCGCCGGCAATCAAGCTAAATCCCGAGCCGATACGGAAAAGCACTGCGCCTCTGCGTCGCAGCAAAAACAGATTGAGGGCGGCAAAAAGAAAGACCACTGCGGAATCCGGGGACATCGGCTCGGAGCCCGGCAGCTTAGGGAGAAGTTCTTGCCATCCGCATCTCCAACCGATCAGCGTGGTAGCGCCAGCCAGCGAGAGAAGGCTTGCGCTCCAGGCCGCGAACCGGCCCGAGGAGGTTCGCGCCCGCAGTACATCGGCTGGCCCTGTCATGCGGCTTGAATTTGATTTTGCCCAGCAGGTAAGGTGAAGTGAAACTGTGATCCCCGTCCTGGCTCCGATTCAGCCCAAATGGTGCCGCCCACGCTTTCCACCAATCGGCGGCAGATCGCCAGGCCCACTCCGCTCCCGCACCGTTTCGGCTCATGCGCCTTAGTAAACAGTTGGAAAATCCGTTCTGCCTGGTTCCTTTCAAATCCTAATCCGTTATCCCCCACAGTGAACTGCCATAAGCCATAGCCCATATAGATGGCGCTAACCCGGATACACGGCGTCCGTTCCGACCGGAACCGCAGAGCATTGCACAAAAGAGCTTCGAATATATTGCGAAGCGCCGTTGGGGAAATTGCCACGACCGGCAACTCTTCCACTTTCACTTGCGCCTCGTTCTCAACTAATGTGTCTCCCAAAGTTTTCAGCACATCGCCGCATATCTCTTGCGCGTCACTGTTGCCGGACTTTCCGGGAGCGCTGCCCGCCTGATGAAACTCCCGCAATGCCCTGAGCTGCGCGTCGATTCGCCTGGAGCCTTCGCTGATGAAGTTCAAGTACTCGCGGCTGTCCTCATTGAGGGAACTCCGGTCCTGTCGCTCCAACAATTGCGCGAAGCAATTGATATTTCTCACCGGCTCGGTCAGATCATGGCTCAGCGCGTATGACAACTCCTGCAAATGCTCGTTTGACCGGCGCAGAAAAGCATCGCGTCCGGCATGGGCCGAGCCGGATGCTTCCCGCAGGAGCACGACCATTCCATGGACCAAGGCGCTGCCCGGTTGGCGCATCGGTCCCATCGAGCCAACAAGAAGCCGCTCGCTTCCGTTCTTGCCTTTGACCAGAGCGTTGGTAAAAGGAACCGGCTGATTGCCGCATAGTACAGAGTCCAAGTCCAATTCGCTGTTCTGGCCTTGGTCGTTCCGCATCTGTATTACGGCGTTAAAGCGGCATTTCATGGCGTCAGTTCCGCGCCAACCGGTTAACTGTTCGGCGGCCCGGTTGAAATGTTGAATTCGCCCTTCCGTGTCGGTTGCAATCACGGCGTCAGCGATGCTGCTCAGCGCGCTGTCAAACCAGACTTTCTTTTCTTCCGCTTCCTGATGGAGCAAATGCCGGTTCAGTCCCACTTCCACCGCAACCTTCAAGTCGGCTTCATTGAAAGGCTTCACCACATAGCCAAAAGGTTGTGTCCCATTGGCGCGCCGAAGAGTTTCCGAATCCGCATGTGAAGTCAGGAAGATGACCGGAATCCCAAATTGCTCGCGGATGTCAGCAGCCGTTTGAATGCCGTCCGCCGCGCCGCGCAGCTTAATATCCATCAGCACCAGATCCGTGGCCGTACTCGACGCAAGCTCTATCGCCTCGGCGCTCGTGCCGGCTTCTCCGCTGACCTCATATCCCAACTGTTCCAGCATGTTGGTAATATCTCGTGCAATAATCCCCTCGTCTTCAACGACAAGCACGCGGAGCTTCTTTAATTCCATCTCATCCTCTTGGGGCGTTTTAACCGGTTTCAGTGGCTATCCGCCCAAGTAAGATGTAGCCGTTTCCGGGGTACATTCTTAATGGGCTGCTACTCGGTTGTTTCTGGGCCGAGTATATGAGTTGCCTTAAAGCTTATATCGCTGGAGATAAGGCGTAAATGAATGAAAAATAGGAATCGAAGTTTTTGCGTATCTCTGTTACAGCGGAATATTGCCGTGCTTTTTGCGGGGCATGGTATCGGTTTTATTCGCCAGCATTCGCAATGCCCGAATTACTTTCGGCCTGGTTTCGCGCGGCTCGATCACGTCGTCGATATAGCCTCGCTCGGCGGCCACGAAGGGATTGGCGAAGCGGTTGCGGTATTCGTCAATCTTGGCTTGGCGGGTCGATTCGGGATTCTCGGCTGATTGCAGTTCCCGCCGGTACAGGATGTTCACCGCGCCTTCCGGTCCCATGACGGCGATCTCAGCGGTTGGGTAGGCAAAGTTAATATCAGTTCGCAGGTGCTTGGAACCCATGACGCAGTAAGCGCCGCCGTATGCCTTGCGGGTAATCACTGTAATTTTCGGCACTGTTGCCTCGGCGTAGGCATAGAGAAGCTTTGCGCCGTGGCGGATAATGCCGCCGAACTCTTGCGCGGTTCCGGGGAGAAAGCCGGGAACATCCTCAAAGGTCAGAATAGGAATTTGAAAGGCATCACAGAAGCGCACGAAACGCGCGCCTTTGGTGGAAGAATCGATATCGAGACATCCCGCCAAGTGCGCCGGTTGATTGGCAACAATGCCGACCGACTCCCCGCCCATGTGGGCAAAGCCGACCACGATATTACGGGCGAAGTGTTCCGCCACTTCCAGGAAATAACCGTCATCCACGACATGCTTAATCACGTCTTTGATGTCGTAAGGCTTGTTCGATTCGATGGGAATCAGCGTGTCCAGCTCCTTGTCGGCCCGGTCTTCCGGATCTTTCGCTATCGCCCTGGGAACTCCATCCAGATTGTTCTGCGGAATGAAGCGCAGAAGGTCGCGAATCCGCTGCAAGCAATCTTTGTCGTTCGCGGCCAGAAAAT
>CAXUBB010000116.1:10068-12761 GCA_964249105.1 uncultured Bryobacteraceae bacterium
GCCGCTGGTTGCATTGTGGGTCATTGCCCCGCCCAGGTCTTCTTTCGTTACATCCTCATGCGTCACGGTTTTGATCACGTCAGGTCCGGTGATGAACATATGGCTGGTGCGGTCCACCATGAAAACGAAATCGGTGATTGCAGGCGAGTACACGGCCCCGCCCGCGCATGGCCCCATAATGGCTGAAATCTGCGGCACGACTCCGCTTGCCAGCGTGTTGCGAAGAAAGATGTCCGCGTAGCCTGCCAGCGAAACCACGCCTTCCTGGATGCGGGCGCCGCCGGAATCGTTTAGGCCAATGATGGGCGCGCCTGTCTTCATCGCCAAATCCATCAGCTTCACAATTTTCTGGGCATTTGCTTCCGAAAGCGAACCGCCGAACACGGTAAAGTCCTGCGCGAAGACAAAAACCTGACGGCCATGGATGGAGCCGTGACCCGTGACAAAGCCGTCACCGTCCACGAGATTGTGCTGCATGCCGAAGTTATGGCTGCGGTGGCGGACCAATTTATCGAGTTCCTCAAACGATCCTTCATCGAGCAGCAGGTCAATGCGCTCGCGCGCGGATAGCTTGCCTTCGCGGTGTTGCTTATCTTTCCGCTCCGAGCCGCCGCCCTCTTCCGCTCGGGCATGACGTTTCTTCAATTCTTCAAACCGGTCTGTAATCATAGTTGTGTAAAAACAGCGTCCCGCATGTCAGATAGTAATATGAACGATCCATGTGGGCTCGTTATCGGTACGGCGGGCCACATTGATCACGGTAAAACCACCTTGGTCCAGGCTCTCACGGGAATCGATACGGACCGGCTCGCGGAAGAGAAACGGCGCGGCATTTCCATTGATCTTGGATTTGCTTATCTGACCCTGTCGGACGGATGCCGCCTTAGTTTCATCGACGTGCCCGGCCATGAGCGGTTTATCAAGAATATGCTGGCGGGCGTGGGCGGAATCGAGGCGGTTCTCTTGATCGTGGCCGCTGATGAAGGCGTCAAACCGCAAACGCGCGAACACTTCGAGATCTGCCGACTGCTTGGCGTAAATCAGGGACTTGTTGCTCTTACCAAGGCGGATCTGGCTGGCGGTGACCAGCTAACCGCGACGCGGCTGGCGGTTGAAGAACTATGCGCCGGTTCGTTTCTGAGCGGGCAGCCGATGATTCCAGTCAGCTCAAAAACAGGCGAAGGATTGCCGCAATTACGGGAAGCGCTTTCGAATCTCGCCCAGCGAGCTTCCCGCCGCGGCAGCGAGGGACTGTCACGGCTTCCTCTTGACCGCAGCTTTGCAGTCAAAGGATTCGGTACGGTTGTCACCGGCACGCTTTGGAGCGGCGCGCTGCGCGTCGGCGATCACGTTCACCTTCATCCTGAGCAACGGGAAGCTCGTATTCGCGGGCTGCAAGTTCATGGACAGCCTGTTGAGGTCGCGCGGGCAGGCGAGCGCACCGCCGTTAATCTGAGCGGCGTTGAGCATTCCGAGATCCGGCGCGGATTTGTGCTGACGCATCGCGATGAGCTGGCCTCCACTTCGCTTTTCGATGCTTCGGTTCAGTGGCTCGACGAGGAAGATGCGCCCACCAAGCGCGAACAGTTTTTGTTGCACGTAGGCACGGCGGAAGTTCCGGCGGACTTGAAAATCATTGCAGCGGGCGCGGCCAGGGGACAATCGCTGGCCCGGCTATGGATAAGTCAGCCTGAGCTTCTTTTGCCTGGTGACCGTTTCGTTCTGCGGAGGCCTTCTCCCGCCCGTACCGTGGCTGGCGGAATCGTCATTGATCCTTTTCCTCCGGCGCGATTGAATCGCAAGAAAGCCGCTTTGCGCCTCCAAACGCTGGCTGAGAATTCCTGGTCCAAGCGGCTTCCTTTGCTGGTTGCCGAGGGCCGGAACGGGCAGCGGATGGCGCATCTAGTGCGCCGTACGGGTCTTTCTCCAGAACAGTTGAAGGCGCATATTGCCGGAAGCGCTGATCTGCTATTGGCTGAATCAGCGGGGCGCGTATTTAGCAAGCTTTGGATCGAGCGCCAGCGTGAAAAGCTTCTGGCGGTGCTGCGGGGCTTTCATGCCAAGCACCCGAACCTTCCCGGAGCGCCCATTGCGTTGGCGCGCATGAACCTGGAACCATCGATAGCCCAGGCTGTTTTTGCTAATTTTCCGATGATCCGCATTGAAGGGGAAGTGGTCTCGCTGGCAACGCACCAGGCGCAAGTTAATCCGGAGCAGACGAAGTTTCTCGCCCAAATTGAATATGCTTTCCGGCAAGCGGGTTTTCAGCCGCCCTCTCCATCGGACGTTTTGAAATTGGCGGGTACCGATGTGAACAAAGGACGCGGTTTTTTGGAAGCGCTCATCAAAAGCCGGAAGCTGGTGCGCGTTTCGGATGAATTAGTGTTTCATGCCGATGTAGTAGCTCATATACAACGCTCCCTGCAAGCTCACAAAGGCCGGAAGTTTTCTGTTCCTGAATTCAAAGAATGGACAAATATCTCGCGCAAATACGCCATTCCGCTGCTGGAGTATTTGGATCGTCAACACGTAACGCGGCGGGAAGGGGACGCGCGGATAGTACTCTGAACGAAGCCGCGAACGAAGTGACCGAGTTTGAGAAAACAACCTGCGCTTATTCGCCTGTTCCCTCAAACAAGGCATCAACCTCCTCTGCTGGTTTAGGCACGGCACGGCTGGATACGGATTATTCG
>CAXUBB010000117.1:0-541 GCA_964249105.1 uncultured Bryobacteraceae bacterium
GCCAAGCTGGCGCCTGGAAGGGATATTCTGAAACATCGCTCACCCTTCCTTTGCCTGGTTTCGACAGACATACAGCTTGCAAAACGAAACTCACTCCAAGGGAAACTTGCGTCCTCAGTGCTGTTGTGGATGGATTGGCAAACAAGGAGATTGGAGCCCGGCTAGGTGTTTCCGAAGCGTCCGTGAAGTGCACCATTCAGCAGTTATTCCGAAAGTTTGAAGTCAGGACCAGATCACAGCTTCTCAGGAAAACTCTTGAAACTCCGATCAATTTACAGACTGCTTTTAACGCCAAAATCGCATAAGTCTTTCTGATTTTACTTTCGTCTCCTCACCAGCGTGTTCTCGAGAAACAAATAATCGATGCTGGTCCGCAGATAAGTTTCGATAGCCTCATGCGGCGTGTTGACGATGGGCTGGCCTTTCACATTGAAGCTGGTATTTAGAACCATCTCCCGGCCTGTTACACGTCCGACTGCCTGTAGCAGCGTATGAAACTCAGAGTTGTCGCGCGCGGACACGGTCTGGACCCGTGCGGAGC
>CAXUBB010000117.1:551-5072 GCA_964249105.1 uncultured Bryobacteraceae bacterium
CATGAGTGATGGCAGGAAGCTTCGCGCGATGCTCCTCGCGAACGTCAACGTTCATGATCATATAGGGCAGTTCTGTATCCGGTTTAACTTCGAACCATTGATGTACCTGCTCGTGAGAAACAGCGGGAGCAAAAGGCCTAAAAGCTTCTCGCATTTTCACCATGGCATTGATGCGGTCCCGCATTTCAGGATGTCCCGGGTCCGCTAATATGCTGCGGTGCCCCAATGCTCTAGGGCCGAATTCCATGCGGCCTCGATACCAGGCAATCACGGCGGAACTGGCAATGAGCCGGGCCGCTTCGGCGCAAGCGCAGTCCAGATGGGGAAAGCGGACAACCTCGATCGATGCCTCAAAATCCTTCAAGGCAGATTCAATGTCTTCATCTGTATATGATGGCCCATAGAAGGGTACTGGCTGCCGACCGGAACTGATTGCCCCCAGCTCCGCAGATCGTTGGAGAGCCGCTCCCAAGGCTGTGCCGTCATCGCCAGCGGCAGGCTGGACGTAGATTTCGTCAAAGTGACCGGAGCGTAAAATCTTTCCGTTTGCCGTACAGTTCAGCGCAACTCCACCGGCCAAAGCCAACTTGCGCATGCCGGTGACGCAGCCGAAGTAGGCGCCGAGATACAACATTGTGTTATCAAGAACTTCCTGGAGCGCCGCTGCCACGTCTTGATGAATCTCGGATATTTCATCATTGGGCTGGCGTTCCGGAATAAGATTCCGGCTCAAGAAGTCCCTGGTAACGGAATACCTTTCCCGCTCATCACGCGTGCGATTCAGCTTCAGGATCGGTATGCGCAACGACCCGTTGCCGCAAAAACTCACGATGCGGTTAAAAAATGAACGGAATCGCTCCGGGTTGCCGTAAGGGGCTAAACCCATAATCTTGTATTCGTCCGAATTAAAATCAAAGCCCAAATGCAGGGTGACCAGCGAATATAGAATACCGATCGAATCATGCGCAGGAACTTGGTGAATCTTTTCCAGTTTGCCGTTCTGGGCGGTGTAAACCGAGATGCTGTGTACTTCCCCCATACCGTCGGCGACGACAACCAAACACTCGTCCCAACCGGAAGTGTAATATGCGCTGGCGGCATGAGAAAGGTGATGATCCACCTGTTTAACGCGATCAAGGGGAAAACCGGGAAGGTGTCGTTCGACCAAGGAAAGCAAAGCCTCCTTGGAATAAACCTCGTGGTATTGCTTCGCCGATATCGGGTCCAGAGAATATATGTTCTTATAACGCGAATAATCGAAACCGTGAGCCAGCTCGTCAATGTCAGAGAGAGCAAGACCCGCTTCGGCCAAACAGTATTGAATGGCATGAATGGGAAAATCTCCCGTGTGTTTCTTGCGGCTAAAGCGCTCCTCAGCGGCGGCGGCCACACACTTTCCGTTAATGGTCAGAGCGGCGGCGGAGTCATGCCCCTGCGAAATGCGATATTCTCGTTCGTCCAGTCCAGGCCATTGCGCTCGCCGGAAGGCAACCGATTGATCAAATCCGCTAATTCCAATGATATTCATGGTTCTCGTTTACGGCTCCCTGCTTCTGCGTAGCCGACACAAATTCTCCAATACTTTGAATCGAACGAAAATTCTCCAGGTCCAAGTCAATGATGTTTAGGGTTAAGCTAAACTTCTGTTCCAAGCTCGCCAGTAGCTCGACTAAGGCCATTGAATCAAGAATGCCCGTGTCGAGCAGATCGGTTGTGGGCGAGTCCACTTCCCGCAGTAAAACGTCAGAAAAGATAATTTGTATTTGTTTGATACAGTCGGACATCTCTATCTATTTAATTTCTCCTTGCCCTGGACAGAAGATGAAAGAAAGCGCCTACTAGTCGGCCGCTGTTTGCTGAAGCTGGAAATTCTCCCGAAGTTTCGGACGATCAATCTTGCCGTTTCCATTGAGCGGCAGGGCGTTGATGCACATCCATTGGGAAGGCATCATGTACTGCGGCAACCGTTGAGATAATTGCTGGCGAAGGGCTTGAGGATGGAGCTCGACTCCATTGTTTGGAACCACCGCGCAGCAGATCGTGGCGCCCTCGAAGTTATCGGTATTGATGGCGACAACCGCGCATTCCCGAACGCCGTGCGTGGCATTCAGGGCCGCCTCGATTTCACCTAGCTCGATCCGATAACCGCGGCTCTTAATCTGGGAATCGGCGCGGCCGTGCAGGTAAATGAGCCCGTCTTCGCCGAGGCTCGCTAGGTCGCCCGTTTTATAGATCCGGTCGCCTCCCGCGCCGCTTGGATTGGGCAGGAAAGCGGTTTTCGTTTTCTCCGGGTCGTTCCAATATCCGGGGCTGAGACCCACGCCGCTGATGTATAGATCTCCGATCTGGCCCGGAGTTTTTGGTTGCAGATTTTCGTCCAGAACCCAAAGCTCCTCGCCATCGCACCCTGTTCCGATCGGGATGTGAGCTGACTCATTAGCGGGACATTCGGGAACCCGATAGTAGCTGCTGGCAATAGTTGTTTCCGTCGGTCCATAAAGATTCGTGAAGGTGGCATGCGGCAAGCGCTTCATCCAATACATCAGTCCCGGTGTTGGGAAGTTCTCGCCGCACCAGAGCAATCGCCGTAAGGTGGGGAAATCGTTCGGTCGCACCACGTCAAACTTCGCCATGTAGTTCAGGAGCGAGGGAACAGAGAACCATTGAGTCAGCTCCGCGTTTCGGATGAACTCAGCGATTTTGTGCGGCAGAAGGCTGACGTGCGAAGGCACCAGATGAAGTTGTGCGCCGGCGGCAAAAGTTCCATAGATGTCAAAGGTAGACAGATCGAAATGCAGAGGCGGATGTCCTGAGATGCGGTCCGACGGCGAGTAGTCGAAATAACGAATCGCCCATTCCACAAAGTATAGGACGTTCTCATGAGTAATCATGACGCCCTTGGGAGTGCCGGTGGAACCGGATGTGAACAGAATGTGAGCTACATCAGTGGCTTGATTGTCATGCGGCAAGCCTTCAGCGGAAGCGCTATCTAAATCACCATTTGTGAAAACAATATTTAAGTTCTCGGGAGCCGGTCGAGAGCTCATCCAGCCGATCTTCACTTCTTGCTGGCGGTCGTCGGAAATAAGTTGACGTAAAGTAGCAAGGGAAGAATCCGAGGCCAGCAGAAAATGACTTCCGCTCGAGTTCAAAATCAATTGCAAGCGGCTGGCCGGACTCGCGATGTCGAAGGGAACATAAATGCAGCCGGCCTTCAGAATCCCGAGCATACCCGTAATCGCCTCGGGCGATTTAGGCAGTAATAAACCAATTCGATCTCCCTTGCGGCAGCCGTTCTCCTTCAATAGTCGCGCCAGTTGATTGGATTGCGCGGCGAGTTTCCCATAGGTAAGGCGCTGTTGTCCGTAGACTAGAGCTGTGGCGTCGGGCCGGCGCTCGGCTCCATTGTCAAGGTAATCCTGCAGTAATGCTTGGTTCATCTGAGTTCTGCCGGTTGTTCGTTGTACGCGGGTTGCCGGAAAACGATCCCGATATGAAGCAGTTCCTCTTCCGAAGGCGGAATATCAAGAATAAATGTTCGATGCCCTGCCGCAACGTACCGCTTTACCTCGGTTGCGACTTGGTCGTAGCTCCCGACCAGGTAGGGGCAGTTTGATTTTGAAGTCTCAAAGGGGCCGAGCCAGTAGACCTCATGTTGGCCGCCGTTTTTGCCTAATTCCGAAAGCTGTTTATGCCAGGCTGAATCGGAAACCCGCATCGCCATCTCGTGCATAATTTGCCCTTTTCGGTCAAGAGGAAACCGGCTATGCGCAATCTCCCAAGCCGCCGCTTCGCTGTCACGAGCGATAATGCCCACGCGAACGCCGCTGGGACCGGATGCAAGCGGGCCACATTCACCCGGCGGCTTCGGGTATTCGACGGCAGTTGCGCCCACCGATTTCGCCGCCTCAACTCCGGCGCTGGAAGATCCCGACATAAAGATCCCAGGAAAAAGTTCAGTCGGCAAACGGGGCTTTAAAGTCAGTTTTTGTACTTTATAAAACTCGCCATCGAAGTCGACTGGACCGTCTGTCGCAAGCAATGCCTTGATAATCGTCGTGTATTCAATCAGCCGGTCGTACCGCCGATCATGCGGCGTGTGATCGTTGAGCGCAGTCAGGTCATTTTTGAAACCGCCGGCAACCATATTCAGATACACGCGGCGGTGATGCAAAAACGCCAGCGACGTGACCATCTTTGCCACCGAGTAGGGGTGCATATAGATGGGCTGCACCGCTACCAGGGGACAGATCTTGACTGTATTCTCCATGATGACCTGAGCCACCAGCCAAGGGTCAACAATGCCGTTGTCCGTGTAAACCAGAATGCCAGTGCAGCCAGCCTCCTCACTCCATTGGGCCACTGCTGAGACCTCCTTCAGATAGGTCCGATCATCAGCGCCCAGCGACTGCGGGCTGGTCGAAAAAATTTCGACGCGGACCGCGGAATTTTCATGGCCTCTGAGACCAATGCGGTTGCTGAGATCAGAACAAGCGGACATTTTCTTCTCCGGATAAAGGC
>CAXUBB010000117.1:5082-12750 GCA_964249105.1 uncultured Bryobacteraceae bacterium
TTTTGGGCTACCCTAACGCCGGGTAGCCTTTCTTCCCAAGACAGCGCTCATATAAGTCAAACCACTTCCGAGCCACCGTCTTGAACTCATACTGAGAAACGGCGAAATCTCGCGCGTTCCTGCCAAACTGTTCACGTCTCGATACAGGCGCTGTCATTAAGTTCTCCATGCCCTGCGCCAAAAGGCTGGAATCTCCGGGCGGAACAACATAGCCGGTTATGCCGTCACGGACAAGATCGCGATTCGCGCCCACGTCTGTGACGACGCAGGGCAAAGCCATGGCAATTGCTTCCTGCAGCGCCGCTGACATCCCTTCCCAAGCGGAAGACATAACGAATGCGTCCGCAGCGCTATAGAGCGCCACCACATCTTCACGGGCGGGAACAAACCGGACTTTGTGGCTCAGGCCGATTTCTGCCGCCAAGGCGCCGAGAGAATCACGTAGACTTCCTTCTCCCACCATTAGGAGTTGCCACTTCTCCGCAGAAAGCATCCGAACCGCCCGCAGCAGGTTGGGGTAGTCTTTTTGTTCGACCAGCCGGCCAATGGCCAGCCACACGAAATCAGAACCATCAAAGCCCAATTCAGCGCGTGTCTGTTCGCGCAGGACAGCGGATGGCCGGAAACGGCTGGTGTCCACGCCGTTTGGAATCATCTCCAGCCTTGAGCGGGGCACGGCACCCACTCGCACGTAACGGTCAAAAGCGCTCTTGGCGATGATGGTGGTGCGATCGGCAAGCGAATCCGTCATTCGGTAAAGCAGTTCTTTATGCCAGGTGGAACCGCCTTTCTCGGCTACTTCCTGCAGATTATGAATCGTTGAAATTACTACCGGCACCCGCGCCATCAGCCGCGTAATTCGCCCAAGTAAATTCGCATGCACCAGATGAGTGTGGAGAACATGAGGCTTGAGTTGGCGAATGATTCGGGCGAGCCGGAACAGCCCACGCGGGTCAGGCACTCCGCGCGGCATATCGAGTGAGATAACGGGAATACCGGCTTGCTCCAGAATGCTCGTGTACGCGCTAGGCGCGAGCAGGCAAACGACGGTCACTGTCCAACCGGCTGATTTTAATTCGAGGGCGAGGCGGATCATTTGGGTTTCCGCACCGCCGTAGCACAACTGAGTGATGAGCAGCACAATGGATCGACAATGATCCGGCATTTTGGATGTGTTGGTACCGCGATTTAGTCGGGACCTGGGGCTTTGCTCTCGACTCGCTTTGATAGTTTCCACTCTACTCCAGCTTGATTCCTTTTCTGTTTTCCATCAACTCCGCCTATACTTTACTTGTGGTTTCTTCCATCCAGCCGCTGAGCGCCGTTTCCTCTTCTGCGGTAAAGGAGTATTTAGTGAGCCAGGGACAGCTGCCCGGTATTGTCGACTGGAAGTATTTTGATCCCACTTTTGGCGCTGGCTGTGAACGAGGTTACGTCTACGTTCAAGATGGCAAAATCGTAGGCTTCCTCGGCTTAATTCCGTTCCGAACCAATCACATGAGCACGGCCAGAGCCGCCTGGAGCTGCGATTGGTTTCGGGATGAAACAACGCCCGGCGCTACCGCGATTATGCTCATTAAAGAGACCTTGCGGTCTTATGATTTTATTTACTCCCTCGGCGGCGGCGAAAAGACACAGGCCATCCTGCCTCGCCTGGCACGGACAACGGTGAGAGATGCCGGATTGGTTCTTCACAAACCACTCCGTTTAGGAGGAATTGCCAAATACGCCGCCAGACAATTGGGGCTACCTCCCAGCAAACACCTGTCGTTACTAAATGTCATCCCTACAACCAGCATCATGCTTTCCCGAGGAAATTCCCGGGCCAAAATTCAAACAGCCTTGAACGGCGATCTAGCGCAACTACTGGACGCCAATGAACAGCAAGAATCTTTTTCCGATTATGACCTTAACTACATTCAATGGCAAATGGACCATTGCCCGATGATCGTTTCATTCTCTTGTATCGTGCCGGCTTACGAACGATTAAGAGCGGCCGTCTTATTCTGGCGGCATGTCGAGAGCAGTGAAATCTGGCGGCTCGCCCTATTCCCGCAACGCGGATCTCTCGACGAGCTTGAGGTCGCGCTGGATCACGCCATTCATTACATTTACAAACAGGGAGGAGCAGTCATATCAGTCCTCCTGTCACGATTGCAGACCGATACCATTCAACTTTTAAGAGCCAAGGGTTTCATCGCGGCAAAGCGACGGCTTCCTCTCTATCTGATTAGCCGAGACCCGAAGCCTCAAGAGGGCGAACTCGGTGCTTTGAGTTTTCTGGATACGGACTTGGCCTACCGATTCTCCATGGTTACAGGCGACTAAAGACCATTAGCCGCAGCCCGCTTGAGAGATCTTGCCTGGGCAAAGGCGGCCATCACGTTTTCGTCAATTTCATCCTGATTGGACGGGCTCCCGGCAAGCTCAAGAAACTTCTGGTTATTGTATTGATAACTCATGTAATCCAGAATTCTGCTTTGAGCAATCGCCTCCTTGATTTCTTGAATCCCTTCGTGAAGCCCTCGCGAACACTCGAAGCCAAGTCGCCGGAAGACTTTCTCGAACGAGACCCTATAGTTCCGGAGATCCGTGGCAGGCTTGTGCTCCACTTTGGCTCCTGGAAACATAGCAATAATTTTTTCAGAAACCTGCGTGAGGGTATAGTTCAGCTTGCTGTCGCCGAGATTAAATACTTCGCCACCGACGAGTTCCAGAGGCGCGTTGAGCACTTTGACGAATCCCTCCGCGACATCGTCAACGTGGATAAAAGGCCGCCATTGCTCGCCATTGAAGATGGTAATCGGATCGCCTTTACACGCTTTCGCCGTGAGTAGGTTTACAACCAAGTCGAAGCGCGGCCTAGGCGAGAGCCCAAATACCGTGGCAAGTCGAAGGATCGTCGGTTGAAAGTCGCTGTTTCGCGCCTCCAGCAAGGCCTTTTCCGAGTCCACTTTGGTCTGTGCGTACACCGAAATCGGATTCACGGATGAAGACTCTTGCATCAATTCCTCAGACGCGCCGTACACGCTGCAACTAGAGGCAAACAGAAATCGCTTGATGCCCGCTCCCTTTGCCACCTCGATCAACATGGCCGTAGCGGCATAATTGATTTCCAGAGCCGTGCCGCAATCCTGCGCACAGGACGGGTCGCCCACCATCGCGGCTAGATGAATAATTGAGTACACACCCTTTACTGCCCGGATTTCGGTTCGCAAGTTGCGCCAGTCCCGAACGCTCAGTTCCAGACCAGGATGATTGATCACGTCCCGCAGAGCGCCGTCACCATAAACCAGACTATCCAGAACACGCACGCGCCGCCCCAGATTCAGGAGTTTACGGACCAGAATGGAACCGATATATCCCGCTCCGCCGATCACAAGAACGGGCAGCCTCGCATCGTCGAGCGGGTCGAGAGGCGCCGCTTTCCTTTGCCTCGCTACCGCCCACTCGCCTACCCGAGCGGAAGAAAGAAGGACAAACAAGGCTACGCTAAAAAAGGCTAAGCTCCGGAACCCGAGAACGTTTCCCGACACAAAAAGCAGGCAGGCCGTTAAGAACATAGTAAGGCCAATCGCGATACCGCGGAACAGGACCATCACTCGATGGCTAAGCGAGTATGTGCCATGCTCCCGGTAAAAACCGCTGAGAAAAAACGCAGTCGGAAAAACCAGCGACAAGGGCAAAACCAAGCTGAGATATTCGTGAACTGTACCGCGCGCGCTCGCCAGAACAACGGCTTGCGAGGCCGCCTCCGTAGTTCTGATCCATGAGCCAACCAGCGTGGAGATCAGGCACGTATGGACCATCAGAAAATCAGAGAGGACTTTTGAAACCACGCCTCCCACCTGCGGCTGCGGTTTAGGCTTCAGATGCTGCATAAATTACCTCTTCTTTTTGTTGCTCGCTTTGTATACGGTAATGGCGAATGCGATGGATTGCATTCGTAATCTGGTGAATGGTTGAATCCGGGAGTGATTCATAAATGGGCAGGCTCAAAATACGATCCGCCACATAGTCAGTATTGGAAAGGACACGCTCGTTGAACCTGCTGTAAACATCCTGTTTGTGAAGAGGAGGATAGAAATACTTCTTCGTTTCAATATTCTCGTCGAGTAAACTTTGGCCCAGTTCATCCCGCGACATGCCGAAGCCGCTAGGATCGATGTGGATCGAATAATCTTTGAATGTATGAACGTCTTCCGGGTTGATCTTTTGAAACCGCACGCCCGGTAGAGATTGCAATTGTTCCGTATACATCTGCGCTACCTCGTTGCGCCTTTTTACCTTGTCTTCGACGCCCGGCAAGCCGCTGAGCGCGAGGGCCGCATTGAACTCCGGCATGCGCGCGTTCGCTCCCACCCACTGCGGGTTGTAGGATCCGGTGTCCCCATAATTGCGAAGCGCCTTCAGCGTGCGAGCAAGGGCGGCATCGTTGGTTGTCACCAGCCCGCCTTCTCCAGCGACCAACAGCTTGGTAGGCGATAGGGAGAAGACTTCCGCGTCGCCGAACTGCCCAATGGATCTACCTCGGTATTTGCTCCCAAACGCGTGCGCGGCGTCAAAGATCAGCTTGAGAGCGTGACGCGCGGCTAGCGCCGAGAGCGCTTCCACCTCGCACGGATTACCGTACATATGGACGGCGAGAATCGCGGAGGTTTTATCCGTAATCTGGCTTTCGACATCTGCCAAATTAATATTCCACGTCTCGCGATCACAATCCGCTAAAACCGGCTGAAGACCGTTCCAGCGCACGGCATGACCAGTGGCGAAGAAAGTAAAACTGGGAATAATAATTTCACCCCCCAGCCCCAGCGCACGGATTACCAGCGTTAATCCGCTTGTGCAGCTCGAAACAGCAACACAATGTTTCACGCCGAGATACTCCGCGACGGCTTCCTCGAGGCGCTCCACACAATGCGCGTTAGTGATAACCCCGTTCTGATACGCTGGCCGGTAGGCGCCAATCACATCCTCCAAGGAAGGGAGTGTCGGGGCGATAAATCGAAACCGCTGCGAAAAAGCAGGCACGCCGCCCGCAGCCGCCGGTCTCTCCAATTGCTCTACTTTGTTCTTGTTAGTCATATCCTTTTTTACATCCAAATAGCGCTCTACCGGTTTGTAGGAAGTAAGCTCAGCGGGAATCCAGCCAGGTCGTAACAACTTCATCGCTGTATGAAATAAGATCCGTAAATCAACTCCGAGAGAATGCTCGCGGGCATACGCCAGTTGCAGAGCCACCTTGGTCGGGCGGATCAGTTGCTCATAGGTTTTCTCAGGGTCGGGACTCCCTTCGAGCGCTTCTCCCTCATTGGAATTCCAGATAGAAGCCCAGTCCGTAATGCCCGGCTTCAGACGCAGAACATCCTTTTCTTCACCCCGGTACAAATCCACATACTTCTTGACCTCCGGTCTTGGTCCGACGAGGCTCATTTCGCCCCGGAGCACATTCAAAAGCTGAGGCAGTTCGTCCAACTTGTGCCGCCTAAGAAACTTTCCGATGGGAGTAATTCGCCGGTCATCTTTGGCCGTCGCGGAACCGCCCAGCTTTTCGGCATCCGTCACCATGGACCGGAATTTCAAAATGTGAAAGGGAGCGTTATGGCGGCCAATTCGAACGCCCCGGTAGAAAACCGGTCCGGGCGAAGTGAGCTTAATGGCAACGGCAATGGCTCCCAGCAGAGGCGCCGTACCGGCCAAGGCAACCGAAGAGAGCACGACGTCTAATGACCGCTTCATGGCTTCCGGCAGCCGCCCCGGGGACCGGCGCTGTTCTTTATCAAGAACCGTGTGATAAACCTCGATCGTTTCGGTGATCACTCGATCCACGGAGAATTCCGCCACTGCGATGCGACGCCCTTTCTTGCCCATGCGCGCCCGGGCGCCGGAATTTTCAATCAGAAACTGCATCGCCTCCGCCAGCGCCACAGGATCTTTGATCGGCACAAGAAGGCCATTCTGACCGTGCCTGACAATCTCCCGGCAGCCGGGAACGTCCGTCGTAACAATGGCGCGGCCGACGGCGGCCGCTTCGATCAGTACCTTCGGAACACCTTCACGATAAGAAGGCAGGCAGACAATGTTAGCCTGCGCCAAGACAGCTTCCATATCGCGCCGGAATCCCCACCACTCCACTAGACCGAGGTCGCGCCATGTTTCGAGTTCAGCGGCGGGAACGGCGGTGGGATTACCCGGATCAGTATCGCCAACGAGAACAAAGCGAGCCTTTACCCCTCGGCTGCGCAGAATCTTGGCTGCTTCAACGAATTCGATGATGCCTTTGTCGCGTAGCATGCGCGCCGCTAAAATCACAACCGGGGTGCCCTGCGGCTCCGGCCCTGGAACAAATTCGGAAATGTCTACTCCCGACCCCCGAATCAATACGCACTTTTCGCGGGAGACTGTTTTGCTCGTCGTGAAAATTGATTGATCGTCAGGGTTCTGAAAAATCACTCGCATGTTGCCATGCCGGCAAGCGAACTTGCATCCCCACAGCGTCAGCCGCCGCATGACTCGCGCTCGCGTGTCCGTCGCGGTGAAGACATATCCCAGTCCGGTCGGCATGCTGACTTCCCCCGCCACTTTGGCCAGATGCGCCGCAATCCCTCCATAAAGAACCGGCTTTAGCCGCAGATGATGCACGATATTCGGTTTCAGCTCGCGATAAAGACGCAGCAACTCCGCTATGCTTGCGAATTCCTGCAGAAAATTGGCCCCTCGCCGTGTTAACGCCAACGGGTGATAAATAAATCCGGCATCCCAAATGAGCTGCTCACAGGAGCCGTGCGGGGCCGCTACATGAACCTGAAATCCGGCTTTCTGCGCGGCGAGCGCGAGTGGCAGCCGATACGAATAAAAAGTGTCAATGGAATTATCGACAAACAGCAGCATCCGCTCTGTCATGACAGGTCCCAACCGGGAATTCCTCTCCGCTATCCAAGAAATCCCGGCGCTTCGCACAACTTTGCCGTGAGCCGGGTGTAAAGATTTTCATATTGCTTGATTACCGCAGACAAGCTGAAATGCGCCTGAATGCGACGCCTCGCCGCACCGCCCAGAATCTGCCGCTGCTCCGGGCCGTCCGTAATCATGCGTTTCCAGCCTGCGGCCAGAGCCGCCGGGTCTTCGCGTGCCACAACGATTCCGCTGGTTCCAACCAAATAGGCCGAGTCTCCCACGTCAGTGACAACACAGGGCACTCCAGTTGACATTGCCTCACCAATGGATAAAGGAAACGCTTCGGCGCGGGAAGAGGAGGTCACCACATCCATTCCTGCAAAAAACTGCTCGATATTCTTTCGTTCCCCGAGCAGATGGAGCCGATCTTGCAGTTCCGCTTTGCGCACGGCGTTTGCTAAGACTTCGTTACGCCAATTAACGCCGGTTCCGCAGAGCGCAAAGTGAACAGCGGGAAATTCACGGGCGAGCCGCGAGGCTGCCGCAATCAGCGTCTCGTGATCTTTGTCCATGTGAAAGCGCGCCGCCATCCCAATCAGAAAAGCGGAAGGTGCCAGGCCCAACTCTTCCCTGATGGCCGCTCGCGCCAGCGTATCCGGCTTAAATTTCGACATGTCGAATCCGTTGGGGATGACTTCGATCTTCTCCGCCTGATATCCCAGGCGCGTATGCACCCGCTTCGATGCTTCCGAGCAGCAAACAATACTGGCG
>CAXUBB010000118.1:0-350 GCA_964249105.1 uncultured Bryobacteraceae bacterium
TAAAAAAGGTCACGGACGGCTATTTCGACCTTTATTTGAAGGTACTACATGGTGGGCCGTATGCCCTCAAATCGATCCGAGACGCCGAGTATAAATGGTCGAAGATCCGCGACTCCGTGATGGGCCGCACGCAGGCGCTCAACCCCTTTCTCCTGCAAGCGAAGACCTTCCGCGAGTTCACCGAAGAGATTTGGGAACCGACCAAGGAAGCAGGTTGGAAGGAGACAACCGCCGGCCAGTGGCCGTACCGCAAGAAGCGGCTCTTCAAGGCGTTCGCCAACACCCCTGTTAATGAGATGAATTTTGGGTCCATGCAGCGGTTCCTAAACGATCTGGCCGCACAGCGGAGA
>CAXUBB010000118.1:360-7111 GCA_964249105.1 uncultured Bryobacteraceae bacterium
GATCGGAGGATATGCTGAAGCACGCCATCATTGATCTGCGGCGCATTCTGGCGCTGACCGTGAAGAAAGGCGCGCTGGCCGAGAACCCGGCTGAGGGCCTGAAGCTGCCGCCCGAAACGAAACCGGTGAAGCGTCCTTACCTGCCCTACGAGCAGTTTGAAAAGGTGCTGGCGGAACTCCCTACGTTTCGGGATCGCCTCATGGCTCGCATCCTTTACCTGTGCGCGCTGCGTCGCCAGGAGCTTTTCGGCCTGGTTGTCGGAGACTTCGACGGCACGCGGATCAACGTCGAGCGGCAATGGAGCGACCGTCTCAAGAAGAAACTCAGCGTCAAAACCAAGGCGAGCCGCGCGAAGGTGATGGTGCCGGACGAGCTGCAAAAGGATCTGGCCGACTGGATTAAATTCACCAACATTAGCCCGGATGCCTGGCTGTTTGAGAGCAAGCGGCGCACGCCGATCAACTCAAAGAATTGGCTCGACCGGATCTTGAAACCTGCCGCGCAACGCGCCGGTGTCGGACCTATCACCTATCAAATGTTTCGGCGCGGCTTTGCGACCGAAGCGCATCTGCTCGGCAGCAACGACAAGTCAATTCAAGGCCAGCTCCGGCACGCGAACCCCGACATCTCCCGGCGCGTTTATATGCAGGTAGTCGAGCAGGCGCAGCGCAGCGCGGTGAATGCGCTCGAAAGGAAGACGGCGTGATCTATATGACGGATTCTCCTCAGGAATTTTCAAAGGCTTCTCAGGGAGAATCTAGGGAGAATGGGCGCACTTTCCAACACGTTTTAACCCGTTCTGCCTGACGAACAACGGCCTAAGTTGTTGAAAACAGGCTCACCGAGAGGGTGAACCTGTACTTGACACGGAAGAGGTCGGTAGTTCGAGTCTACTAGAGCCCACCATTGACTTATGCAATACGTATCTGACACAGACGCCAAACAACGCTTTGACGCCCTGTTGGATACGGCTAGGCATGAACCTGTTGTGATTCACAGCAATGATGAGGAAGTAGCGATCCTTTTGTCAATGCAAGAGTATGATAGACTTCGGGGATTCAGACTAGCAAAACTTGATAAAATTTGCGAACAAGCCAGTCAAGAAGCAAAAGCACGAGGATTGACAGAAGAAAAACTCGCTGAGATCCTTGCTGATAAGGATTAACTTACGCCTCGTCATTGACACTAACATCCTCGTCAGCGCCCTTCTGTTCATCAATTCAATTCCTGGGCAAGCATTTCGTAAGGCCAAACAGGAAGGACAGATCTCAATGTCCGAAGCGGTTTGGAACGAACTGGTAAGGGTTCTATCTCGCCGAAAGTTCGACCGCTACGTATCCGCTCAGACTCGGCGTGAATTTATGCAAGTTTTGGATGAAGTCGCCGAATGTATCTCCATCCGTCAAACCGTTTCAGCTTGTCGCGATCCGAAGGACAACATGATTTTGGAGTTGGCAATTGGTGGGAGTGCCGACCTCATTCTGACCGGGGATCAGGATCTGCTCACCTTGGGCAGTTTTCACGGAATCCTGATCTGGACGCCTGCGCAATACTTGGAGCAGTAGACTTTCTTTTGAAAGGCGATAAGCTTTCTTCAATGCGTCAAAGTCATTCGAATCAGAAAAGCAGAAACTGCGTCCGCTCCCTATTGTTTGCTTCGTCCCTATTCGTCATTCCGCATCTGCACGCGCTTGACAATGGTCTGGCCCGTACGCCTCCCATGGGCTGGAACACTTGGAATAAGTTTGCCTGCAATGTGAGCGAAAAGCTGGTCAAGGAGGCCGCTGACGCTATCGTATCCAGCGGCATGAAAGAGGCCGGTTACAAATACGTCGTTATCGATGATTGCTGGCAGGTGTCGCGAGATGGGGCGGGAAACATTGTTCCCGATGCCGGGAGATTTCCGTCCGGTATCAAAGCCGTAGCGGATTATGTTCATGCGAAGGGCTTGCTCTTTGGCATCTATTCGGACGCGGGTACTGAAACCTGTCAGCACCGTCCCGGCAGCCGGGGTTATGAGTTTCAGGATGCCCGCCAGTATGCTGCCTGGGATGTTGATTACCTCAAATTCGATTGGTGCAGCCATAGCACGCAGGATTCGCAGGCGTCCTACTCTCTCATGCGCGATGCGCTGGCGAAATCGGGACGCCCTATTGTGTTCAGCATTTGTGAGTGGGGTTCCACGAAACCGTGGCTCTGGGCGGGAAATGTCGGTAATCTATGGCGCAGCACCGGCGACATTATCAATAAATGGGACGGCAAGGAAAAGTGGGGCGGGAATGGAGTCGTACAGATTCTTGATCTCGAAGACGGCCTCGAATCGTACGCCGGCCCTGGGCACTGGAACGACCCGGACATGCTCGAAGTAGGCAACGGCGTCTTAAATATGAACGAGTCGCGGGCGCACTTCAGCATGTGGTGTATCCTGGCCGCTCCCCTGATAGCCGGGAATGACATCCGCAGCATGACGCCGGAGACCCGTGACATTCTGACCAACGCCGAAGCCATCGCGATCGATCAAGATCCGCTAGGACAGCAAGGCAAGCGCGTGCGAAAGAGCAACAACGGCCTGGAGGTATGGTCAAAGCAGTTGGCCGACGGCGGTCGTGCAGTCGCTCTTTTGAACCGCTCCGGATCCGAAGCGGATATTTCTGCTTCCTGGACGGAAATCGGTTACCCGGACACCTTGACGGCTTCGGTAAGGGATGTTTGGGCGAAGAAAGATCTCGGCTCTTTGAAGAGCAAAGTATCCGCTTCCGTGCCCAGCCATGGCGTGGTGCTATTGCGCATCAAGCCGTAAGCGCTTCCTACGGTCGGCTGCGGCCCGCCGCTCGAAGCTGTCCCAGTTCGGCGAGCATCTTCTGTACTCGCTCGGGATGTTCGGCGGCAAGGTCGTGCTGTTCGCCGGGATCGCTCGCCAAATTATAAAGCTGCGGCTGCGGATTATTTCCCAGTTCCGTATGGGTGTTGCGGTTAATCTTCGGCGCATCACTTGCTTCGATCACTTTCCAGTCTCCATCGATCAGGGCCAGCGCATCGGCGTGTTCCACCAGCGATTTTCGGCCTGTCTTCGACTTGCCGAGCAACGCAGGCAGCACGTCCAGGCTGTCGGGAGCCGCGTCATGTGGAACCGTTTGGTGAGTCAGCGCCGCAAATGTGGAAAGCAAGTCGACTTGCCCGATCAGCGCACTTGAAACGGAATCGGGCTTGATGTGTCCGGGCCATCGAGCCATGAAGGGCACGCGCGTGCCTGCGTCAAAGTTGCTGTATTTACCGCCCCGATACAATCCAGCGGGCTTATGGCTGCCTAATTTCTCGACCGCTTCATCCTGATAGCCGTCATCCACCACCGGGCCGTTATCGCTCGAAAAGATTACCAGGGTATTGGCGGCAAGCCCGTTCCGCTGCAATGTCTTGAGGATCTGACCTACGGACCAGTCCAGTTCCGCGATGGCGTCCCCACGCGGCCCCATATTTGTTGCGCCGCGAAAGCGTCCATTAGGCAGACGCGGCACATGAATGTCGTGCGTAGCGTAATACAGGAAAAACGGCTCGCTCTTGTGCGCGTCAATAAAGTTTATCGCTTTGGCCGAAAGCACATCGACGATGTCTTCATCCACCCAGAGAGCCGATTTCCCGCCCTGCATATAACCGATGCGGCTGACGCCGTTCACAATGGCCATGTCGTGGCCGTGACTCGGTTTCATCTTCAGCAGCTCGGGGTTGTCGCGGCCCGTTTTCTCGCCCGGAAACGGTTTTTCGTAGCTGCTCTGAATGGGATCGGCAGGGTCGGCGTGAACAACCCGGTGATTTTCAACAAAAACGCAGGGAACCCGGTCCGGCGTGGCGGGAATCAGAAACGCATAATCAAAACCGATTTCCAGCGGTCCTGGTTTAATCTCCCCGTTCCAGTCAATGTTGCCTTTTCCCAAGCCCAAATGCCATTTTCCGACCACCCCCGTGCGGTAGCCGCGCCCTTTCAGCAAGGCGGGTACCGTCAACTGTCCGGGATTAATAATCAGCGCTGCGTCGCCCGGCAGAATCGCGGTTCCCGGCTTACGCCAGGCATACTGGCCCGTTAAGAGCGCGTAACGCGACGGCGTACAGGTAGCGGACGGCGCATGTGCATTCGTGAAGCGCAGCCCGCCTCCCGCAATCGCATCGAGATTTGGGGTCTTGACCGCAGTTGCGCCATAGCAACTGATGTCCCCGTAGCCGACATCGTCAGCATAAATTAAAACGATATTGGGCGGGCGTTCAGCGGCAGCGCGGCTTTCGGACAACCCGGCGAGGCAAGCTGCGCCGGTGCTTCGCATAAACTGTCTACGGTCCATCATGGTGATCGGCTTTATTAGACGCCCGCTGCTTCTGTTAGTAATCTTTCAAAACTGAGGACAGAAGTCCTTTTTTATGCTGTACTAAAAGAGATGTCAATGCCGTGGTCGAAATCAACAGGAAATCTGCCGGAAGTTGATTCCATTGAAGAATGCAATTCATTGATGCAAAAGGATTTGGTCATCCTTTTTAAGCATAGTCCCACTTGTCCTGTCAGTTGGATGGCCCACCGCGAAGTGATGCAGCTTCGCACCGAGCAGCCGAACCTGCCGCTTTACCTGATTTCGGTGCGGCGGAAGCGGGACGTGGCCCGGTTTATCGAGGAGCGTACCGGCGTCCGCCATGAGTCGCCTCAGATTCTTGTTCTACGTCAGGGCGAGGTTGTGGCAGCCGTTTCTCACGACGATGTGACAGCTTCCGCAATTAAGGATTTTGTCGGTATTTCCAATAACGCCCCATCGGGCAGCGTAGCGCCTGTGTCCGGGAAAACAGCTTAGGATCAACACAGGTTTATGCGTTTGGCCGGGGCCAGTTCTTTGTCAGCCAACGCTCAAATGTCATTAACAGGGGATATTGTTCGCGAACCGCGTCGACATCAACGTGATAACCGCTTTCGTCGAACCAGCGGTACATCGTCGTCATATCATGCCCCGCTTGTTTTTCGAACTCATCCCAGGGCAATTGGACATACTGGACGTCGCGGCCCGCAGCGCGACCAAGAGCCTGCGCGATTTCCTGCATGGATAATTCATCTCCCGCCAGATCATAAGTTTTCCCGTCCCATTGGCCGCTGTGCTCGAAAGCCTGGGCAACAAATGCGCCAATATCATCGACCGCGACCATCTGGAGACGGGTTTCCGGCTTCAAGGGCAAAGTGAGAGTTCCTGCCTCGATTTGATCTTTAGACCTCAGCCAATTTTCCATAAAGGAGACCGGGCGGAAGATTGTATAAGCCAGCCCGGAGTTACGCAGATGCTCTTCAATCTTGCCTTTACTCTCAAAATGCGGAATGCCGGTACCGGCATCGGCGGCAACCACGGAACTGTAAACGAAATGGCTGATCTCCGCACGATTGGCGGCGTCGATCAGATGATTGCCTTGCCTTACCTCTTCCTCCTGATTATCCGTAAAAGGTTGGACGGAATACACGCCGTAAACCTCTTCGAGAACTCGGCTCAGTGACAATGGGTCGTCTAAGTCAGCGGCGGCCACTTCAATTCCTGGGGTCATTAGCGCCCGCGCTTGGGGACTGTTCGCATCCCGTGTCAGAGCGCGGACGGGAAAATGTTTTTCGCGCAGGTGGTGAAGAACCGCTCCACCCTGATGACCCGTGGAGCCGCTCACGAGAATAGTTCGATTCTGATTTTTAGCCATGAGAAGACTTTATACTGTGTGTCCGATGCATGGAACAACGGAATGATTTCCTGGTAACTTTGAAGTGATGTTGACAACAGCGAGCAAACGAGTAGCCGCTCCGAAGCGTTTATTGTATGGGCCGGGTCCCTCGGCCGTTGACCCTCGGGCTTATGAAGCCATGCGAGAGCCGGTCCTGGGCATCCGCGACCCCTATTTTCTGGAAATCATGAACGAGGTTCGCGCCGGTTTGCGCGAGGTGTTTGGAACTGCTAACCGAATGACTTTTCCTGTGCCGGCCAGCGGAAGCGGCGCGATGGAAACGGCGGTCGCTAATTTTGTTCTGCCGGGGTCGAAGCTCGCCGTGTTCGCCGCCGGAACTTTCGCCGACCGGATCAGCATCATTTGTCAGCGGCAGCGCGCCACGGTGGTCCGGCTGGAAAAACCCTGGGGGGAAGTTTTCACCGCTGAGGAGGCGGAAGCGTTTCTTTCACGTGAGCAGCCGGACGCAGTCGCCTTTGTGCAGGCTGAAACCTCGACCGGCGCTTATCAGTCCGGACGCGCCATCGTACCGGCTGCGCGCAAAGTCGGCGCACTGGTGATCGCCGATGCGGTCACTTCGCTGGGCGCCATGCCGGTTGAGTTGGACGCGGTGGGTATTGATGTCTCGTTCAGTTGTTCGCAAAAGGGCTTAAGCTGCCCCGCCGGCTTGTCGCCAGTTTCGATCTCCCCTGCCGCCTTTGAGCGGTTAGAAGGTCGAAAAGAGGAGCTATTCACCTGGTACATGGACCTGCGTCTGATGTCGAAGTATTTCGAGCCGCCGCATGTTTATCACCACACGCCCTCGCCGACGCTTTATTACGCCATGCATGGAACGTTAAGCGCCATTGAGGAAGAAGGATTAAAGAACAGATGGGACCGGCATCAACGGGCGGGCGAACGGCTGATTGGCGGCTTGACGAAACTTGGGTTTGAACCGCTGGTGAAACAGCGGGAACACCGGATCTGGCACTTGACCACGGTGCTTCCCCCGCCGGGAGTGGACGAAGCGCAGCTCCGTCA
>CAXUBB010000118.1:7121-12644 GCA_964249105.1 uncultured Bryobacteraceae bacterium
AAATTCTACGGATCGGAACGATGGGTCCGCTGGCAACTGACGAAAATGTGGACTTCCTGCTGGAAGCAATGGCGGCTTGTCTCTAGGTATCGGACATGTCGTCTGATTTTATTGTCCAGGTCGGCCATAGCCAGCTTCAACTGTTAAAGGGCGATATTACAGCGATTGCTGTTGACGCGATCGTTAATGCGGCGAATTCGCAACTGGCGGGAGGCGGCGGCGTGGACGGAGCGATTCACCGTGCGGGCGGCCCGGAGATCATGACCGAACTGGATGTGATCCGGAACCGCATCGGGCGTTGCAAAACAGGAGACGCGGTCGTCACGGGAGCGGGACGCTTGCCGGCAAAGTACGTTTTTCATGCCGTGGGACCGATCTACCGCGACGGTCAACATGGCGAAGCGGCGGCTCTCCAGTCCTGTTATGCCGCTTGCCTGAGGTTGGCGATGGAACATAACGTCAAAACGATCAGCTTTCCATCCATTAGTACTGGTGTTTATGGATATCCCATCGACGATGGGGCGGGAATAGCTGTTCACACGGTTGCCGACTGGTTGCGGGAGCATCGTGGGTCCGTGCGGACCGTCAAACTGGTGCAGTTCAGCGACCGGGATCATGAAATCTATAAGCGGCACGCGCAAAAACTGCGGGAAGATCTCGCGACGGCAACCGATCACGGCTAGAATATAGGTGCTACATGCAAGTTCTGGAAGCTGGACGCGACAAATATTTCCTGCTTGAAATAGAGCCGGAGTCCGTGGCGAACATCGCGCGCCAAGCCGGATTTGAAATTAGGATTGATGATGGAAGCCGGGTCATGTCGCTGGAACTCTCGGCTTCGGAACGGCAGGTTCCCTTGCTGCTGTTTGATGCCGCTGATCCAGGCAATCTCGGCTGGTTTTCGCGCTGTCAATTCTACGTGGACGGCAAATCCGGCGCCGTCCTGCAAACGCCGTTGTCGCTGGCCAATCAACGCGACAGGAGCGGACGCCCGATGCCGAACGCGGTGCGACTGCAAATCGCCAAGGAGCTGCCGGGAACATTTCGAATGCCGGGCCGCCAGCCGGTGAATGAGCAGGTGGTGTACGCAGTCTTCTTCAATTTGCTGAACGCGCTCCTAAATACCGGCGTGGGTGTCTGCGGCGGTCCCACGGTGAAGCCTCTGGCTGGACGCAGCGAAAATATCGGGCCGAAAAATTGAGCCGCGTTGACTTTTCGTCCTGGGCTAAATTCCGGAAGCAGCTTAGTTCACAAGCCATCAACGTGGTCTACATAGCACAGGCCTCGATCGCAATGCACATCACATGTCGCAATTTTAGTTGCATCGTTTCCCTGTAAGTTGTATCCCTGGTACGGAACGGCTACGCGGTAATGTCCATCGCTCAGGCTTTCGACATTGGAAGCAGAGTACGAGGCAACGGACCTTTCAATTGTTCTTGAGATTTCCGAGTGTACTACCTCTGCTGCTTTCATGTAAGCGACAATGGCTTCCTCGGTCTGTGTGTAGGCTCTTGATCTACTAACAACAGAAGCTTCGTCTAGAACAAGCTTGAAAATATAGCCGCCTGCAACAGCAAGAAATCCTATCACGCATAGAACAATAGTGCCAATACTACTATGTTTCTTTGGCGCTTGCGACCATGCTCTTTCACAATAAGTACAGTGTTTTACAAAAGCATCATCCCGCTTTTGCCCGCAATTCGAGCAGTAATTCAGGCTGTTGAGTGCTTTTCTCACGTACAACTTATCCGCCCAACAGACAATTTCACCCTCAGAATATTCTGAGCTGCCGCCGTTTAATTCAGCTTATAGGCGCTCTAGCCAATGGATGTACGATCGAATGTAGTTATGGACTCTCCAAACGCTTGAGTTGCCGCTTGAGTAAAGTGACTTTCTGTCTCGAACAGAGCAACTAAATCATTACCGTACTCGGCTTGTTCATCTTCGTCCTGGCTTGTTTCATTGATGTGCTGCCATTTCGTTTCTAGCTCTTTCAAGGCCTGAATGATGAAGCGAGCATCCCACTCATTCAAACAGATTTGCAGTTGTTTTCTAGGCATATTTTCACACTTTTCGCACCCGCTCACATTGCAATGCTAAATTGCAAAGTAATTCTTTGTAGCGGTCCAAAGCCATGTCTTGCGTCGGACAGATCATATAGTGCGCTCCACGATTATTGTAAAGCGCCAAACCTGAGGGAATCGGTGTGCCGCTCGGAATTTTCCATAACCACCCGTTCCTGAAGTGCTCCACTCCTTTTTCAGTAAAAAGTGAAATGCCCTTTCCATTAGAGATAACTATCGACACTCCGTTCCGCTCATCGGTATTTACATCGGTAGCGCGAACGTGATCTAATTTTGCCGAGTTGGAGTTTCCCAGGCGAAAGAGATCGTCTGGCACCGTGTACAGAAAAGAAATCTCATCAAGAGATCCGAACATCACTTTTCAAATCTTATGTCGGCACAGCCCATCCAATCAATGTGATGAGTCCGAGAAACGATAGAGTCAGTACTAGTTCTGCCCACGTGCCTTCCGAAATCACCAGCCTACAAGGGTCACGGTTGCTTGAAGCGCATACGCGCCTGTGCGCCGCTTATGGCTGTCCGGTCCCGTATTTTCACTCGCTTGATCCGCTCAGCGAGATGGTCTCCTCGCTGCTGTCGCATCGCACCCGTAATGCCGATTCAGGCCGCGCTTTTCGTTCGCTTCGGGCCGCTTTCGCCAACTGGGAGGAAGTGCGCGACGCGCCAACCACGCAGGTTCAAGAGGCGATTCAAGCCAGCACCTGGCCGGAACAGAAAGCGCCGCGTATCCAGGCTATCCTACGCGAGATCACGCAAAGGCACGGTTCACTCTCGCTCGACTTTCTGGCCGATATGTCCGTGCCGCAAGCGCGTGCCTGGCTGGAGTCAATCACCGGCATCGGCCCGAAAACGAGCGCGGCCGTATTGCTCTTCAGCACACTACGCATGCCGGCCATGCCGGTAGACAGCCACCATCATCGTGTGGCGATCCGGTTGGGCATTATTCCCGCTTCCGTGCCGGTAGGCAAATCGCACGCGCTGCTGGAGGCCATGCTCCCAAAGGATTGGGATGCGCAACAAATCTACGACCATCATGAAGTCATGATGTTCCACGGCCAGCGTTGCTGCTATTTCGCGAAACCGGCTTGCGAACGCTGCCAAGTGCTCGACCTATGTCCCACCGGTCAACAGCGGATGGCTTAGGATGTGCCTATGCAGCGCTAACTTCTTTCTTGGCCTGTTCCACGTCGCCCTCGATTTCCTGCTGATACTGCTGTAGAAGCTCCAGTGAAGACGCTTCGAAGCGCATCACTAAAACTGGTTGCGTGTTCGACGCGCGCACTAAGCCCCATCCTTCCTTGAACGGCACGCGCACGCCGTCCACATCCACCACCTCATGCTTACGCCTGATAATGTCCGAGACTTTCGCAATGACCTTGAATTTCACCTCATCCGGGCAGTCCACGCGCAGTTCAGGAGTGGAGACCAGCTTCGGGATTCCTTTCAATTGATGCGAAAGCGGCTTGCCCGAGTTGGCGACAATTTCCAGTAAACGGCACGCCGAGTAGATGGCGTCATCATAGCCGTAATAGCGATCAGCAAAGAACATATGGCCTGACATTTCACCCGCCAGTTCCGCATGTTCCTGCTTCATTTTGTCTTTAATGAGCGAATGGCCCGTTTTATACATGATGGGGTTGCCGCCCAGCTCGCGCAACTTGTCATACATGACCTGCGAGCATTTCACTTCGCCAATAAACGTAGAACCCGGTTTACGCGAAAGAATTTCCCGGCCGAAGATCAGCATCAGCATATCGCCGTACACCACATTGCCGTCTTCGTCTACTGCGCCGATGCGATCCGAATCGCCGTCAAAGGCAATTCCGAGTTCCGCTTTGTTTTCACGAACAGCCTTCTTCAGTGACTTCAGGTTGGAAAGCACGGTCGGATCCGGATGATGATTGGGGAAACCGCCATCCATCTCGAAGAAAAGCTCTTCGCTGTCCACATTCAGCTTTTTCAGCAGTCGATGGACGACCGGCCCGGCGGTTCCATTGCCGGCATCAAATACCACTTTTACCTTCCGGTCAAACTTGAACTGTTTTGCGATCTCGTCAACATAGGGGGTCACGGCGTCTGTATCGCGGACGCTTCCCTCCCCCGATTCGAAGTCGTTCGCCTGGATCAGCTTATAAACGTCCTGAATCGCTTCGCCGTGCAAGGTTCCCGCGCCGCAAACCGTTTTAAAGCCGTTATACTCGGGCGGGTTATGGCTGCCGGTAATCATGATCGCGCCGTGGGCATTGAAGTGAACGGCAGCATAGTAGAGAACCGGCGTCGGCACAACGCCGAGGTCCAGCACCGTACATCCCGATGCCAGCAGCCCTTTCAACAAAGCGCTGTGAAGCCGGTCGCCGCTCAAACGGCAATCACGGCCTAGGCAGATAATGCGGCCGCTATGACGAATCAGATAAGTAGCAAGGCCGCGGCCCAGCGCTTGAACGTCATCGTCGAGCAGTTCTTCATCAGCAATTCCGCGAATGTCGTACTCGCGAAAGATTCCCGGTTTCAGCATAAGTTACAGAATAACGGCAGAAGGCAAGCGCAGGGAAGCTTATTTCGTTCGGGGTAAGCAATTGCCTAGACAAGTACTTCCCGGCGTACTACTAAGCTTTCTATATAATCGGTATCAAGCTGATAACCGAAACCGGGCGCATCCGGAACTTTGATGTTTCCATCCGGCGTGACTTCCACCGGCGGTACGACGATGTCGCGCTCCCAATAGCGTTTGCTGGCCGAAACATCCCCTGGCAGAACGAAATCAGGCAAAGTGGAAAGCGCAATGTTGTGGGCGCGGCCAATGCCCGACTCCAACATGCCGCCACACCAGACCGGAATGTCGTTCGCCTGGCAAACATCGTGAACACGCTTGGCCTCGGCGAATCCCCCGACACGGCCTAGTTTAATGTTAATAATACGCGCCGCACCCAAGCGGATGGCCTGTTCGGCATGGTGAGCGGTGCGGATGCACTCATCAAGGCAGATCGGCGTTTCGAGAGCGCTTTGAAGGGTTGCGTGGTCGATGATGTCGTCGTGCGCCAATGGCTGCTCAATCATCATTAGATAAAACTCATCCAATTTCTTCAAGTGATCCGTATCGGCCAGCGTGTAGGCTGAGTTTGCGTCCGCCATCAGCTTAATGGTGGGGAAGCGCTCCCGCACTTGGCGGACCACATCCACGTCCCAGTCCGGTTTGATCTTCATCTTAATGCGCTGATAACCGGCTTGCAGTTCGTTCTCAATCTTTTGGAGCAACTGCTCGACGCTGTTCTGAATTCCAATTGACACGCCGCAGGCAATCTCCTCCCGTGCGCCCCCGCCAATCGTTTTCCATAGAGGTTCGTTGTTGAGACGCGCCTGTAAATCCCAGATTGCCGTTTCTACGCCGCCGCGGGCCATGCGGTGGCCGCGAATGTATGCCGTGCGCGCATCAACGTCT
>CAXUBB010000119.1:0-11221 GCA_964249105.1 uncultured Bryobacteraceae bacterium
AAGCCGGACGGCGCCGCCTTCCACTTTATTGGAAAGTCCATGTTTGATGGAGTTCTCGATGATTGGTTGGAGGATCATGCTCGGCACCAAAAGATCAAGAGTTCTCTCATCAATTTCTTTTTGGAAACGCAGCTTATCTCCAAAACGCACCATTTCGATGGCAAGATAGTCGTCAATAAACGAGACCTCTTCGCGCAACGGCGACAGGTTATCCGTTTTGCGCAAGAGACGCCGGAGAATGTGCGACAGCTTGTAAATCATGGAGCGCGCGCGGTCGGGGTCCAAACGAATCAGGGTCGAAACGGAATTCAGCGTATTAAAGAGAAAATGCGGATTGATTTGGTTGGTGAGGGCGGCCAGGCGCGCCTCGGTTAACCGGACATGTTGCGCTTCGAGTTGCTTCTCGGTGCGGAAGCTGCTCCAGATCCTGATGGGAAGCGAGACGCAGAACAGCGTGGTGACAGCGCAAGCGGCAAAGAGTCCCATGCTGAGATGCGCGGGATTGAAGAGGAAGAATGTGCTGTGAACCGGGAATGTCGTGACGACGGCCCAGCGCAAAACTTCTGTCACGACCACGATGGCGTTGCAGATCACATTGAAGGCGGCCAGTTCGACGACCCGGCGCTGAATGGCTTTACGGTTCAAACGTAAAACTTGGCGGAGCAGCCGGTAAAGGTTGAGATCGACGAACGGCGAGAAAGACCAGATATCCTCTTTTTCGGGCGCAAGATCGTGCATGAGCGCGCCGAGGATACCGGCTGCCGCAAAGAGCGGCATGGACATGAATTTTCCGGCAAACATGTCGGGCACCGAGACGCACAAGCCAGTGATAAGTCCGGTGACGTAACCGCCCAGCATACCGGCAAT
Source organism: uncultured Bryobacteraceae bacterium (assembly GCA_964249105.1). Classification (GTDB taxonomy): domain Bacteria; phylum Acidobacteriota; class Terriglobia; order Bryobacterales; family Bryobacteraceae; genus Bog-105. The sequence goes on from CAXUBB010000119.1 coordinate 868, forward strand.
TTGAGCGCCTTCGAGCGCCAGATCGATAGCCTGGTACTGGTGATGGCTCAGGAGGCGCACGCCCGCGCTTGCGCCGAAGATGAGCGAAAATACAAAGGCCAGCAGCAGGCGTTCGTTCACGGTGCGTTCGTCGCGCAGGAGCATCTTCTGGATGCGCGCAAATCGCATCAATATGCTTGCGATGGAGGCAGAAACCGCTACCTTGACGAGAAGGGCGGCGAGCTGCTGTTGTTCGAGCATTAGGTTACGGCTTCTATAATAGTGATTTCATTGTCCCAACACGATTTCAAGTTAAACAAAGTCGCCGAAGCGGATTTTCCGAGCCGGTTCGGGAGTTTTCGCATTTATGGTTTTGAAGGCGTCCGTCCGAAAGAGACAGAAGAAGCGGTTGCTTTGAAATTGGGCGATCTTTCGGCGGCATCGGGTCCGGCGCTGGTGCGCATTCACTCGCAATGTCTGACGGGCGATGTATTTCATAGTCTCCGGTGCGATTGCCGCTCACAGTTGGAACTGGCGCTCGATCAGATTGTGAAGGAAGGGCGCGGGCTTCTGATTTACGAGCACCAGGAAGGCCGGGGCATTGGCCTGCTGAATAAGCTGCGCGCGTACGAGTTGCAGGACCAGGGCCGCGATACGGTGGAAGCGAACGAGGAGTTGGGCTTTGAAGCTGATCTGCGGGATTACGCATTGCCGGCCGCTATTTTGCAGTACTTTCAAATCAAGCAAGTGCGTCTACTGTCCAATAATCCAGATAAAGTGGCCGCGCTGGAAAGAGCCGGAATTGAGGTGGTGGAGCGCGCTCCCATCATCGCGCCGCCGCTCGACACCACAACCGAGTATCTGCGGACCAAGCGTGAAAAGATGGGACACTTATTTTAAACCAGTGTTACCATCGCATTGAGTTGCGGGCCCTTAGCTCAGCGGTTAGAGCAGAGGACTCATAATCCTTTGGTCGTAGGTTCAAATCCTACAGGGCCCACCATTTGCTTCTCTTCCGGGCGACTACTCCATAATTGATGAGGTAATCGCTTATGAGAAAAATCTTGTTTTTGACGCTCGTGACCGTCGGCCTCAGCCAGGCGGTGGACATTTATTCGACGCGGGACTTGAAAGCGGCGGAAGGGAAACTGGCGGGGAAAAAGGAACCGTTCGCCAGCCAGGAGTTGGCCCGTTACGGCAACCATTACACGATGTTGGCGCACCGCGAGGAGACCGGATCCTCCGAGGTGCATGAGCACGAAGCCGATATTTTCGTGATCGAGGACGGAGAGGCGACGATTGTGACGGGCGGAAAAGTCGTCAATCCTAAAACACAGAAGCCGGGCGAGATTCGCGGCAGCTCCATCATGGGAGGGGAGCGCCACACACTGGCAACCGGCGACATCATCCATATACCCGCCGGAACACCGCACCAGTTGTTACTTGAGAAGGGTAAACCGTTCACGTATTTCGTGGTGAAAGTGACCGGACAGTAGATGATTATTGCCTGCCTGCTCACAGTTTTGGCTTTGAGCGGCGCGGCAGCCGGTTTGCTGTTAGGGAAAAGACGCCGCTTTTCCGTTTACCTCGGAGCGGCGGGCGGAGGACTGCTTTTCGGCATTGCGGTTTTTTGGATTCTTCCGGAGATTGCCAGTGAACTCAATTGGCTCGCAGCTTTTTTTCTAGCTGCCATTGCTTATTTTGGGATTGCCCTGCTTGACCGGCACTTCGAACACGCGGATTCCTCGCCGGGACGGGAAGTCATTGGGCCGTTGCTGGCGGCAGCGGCGATTCATAGCTTCCTGGATGGATGGAGTTTGCGGGCCGTGTCGAACCAACAGGTGGCCAACGTCGTCGTACCGTTGGGATTGGCGCTGCACAAGGCGCCGGAAGGCCTCGCCCTTGGTTGGGTGGCAGGGCATTCGTTCGCTTCCCGTCCGAAAGCAATGGCCATTTGCTTTCTGGTGGAAGCAATGACAATCGCGGGAGCGCTGGTTGAGCCAAGCGTGGATTACTCCGCCACAAGAGCGTTCGGAGCCTGGTGGATGGCCGTTGTACTGGCGGTGATCGCCGGAAGCTTCTCTTTTTTGGGGGTACACGCGGTATTGCCCTCGCGCCGGAGAGCAGGAGTCATGGCGGTCTTTCTTGCCACTGCCCTAAGCGTCGGCGGAATCACTCTGCTCAGGAGCTAGGCGCTGATTGTTGGCGGGGGCGGGTGCTGTTTGTGGAAGTCGGTGCGTTTTTGAAATTCACGAGCAAAGGCGATCAAGCGGTTTTCGGTGAAAGGCGGACCGACGACTTGCAGACCAATCGGAAGTCCGTTGACGAAGCCGCAGGGAATCGTCAGAGCCGGGAGTCCACAGAGATTGCCCGCCGGAATCAGGCCGGAACCAACGCCGCGCTGGTCCGGGTGTTTGCGCGGGGTTTCATCAAAGGGCTGATCGGAACGGTCGGGCAAGCTGAAACGGGTGGGAGCTACGAGCAGATCAACGTCCGTGAACAGTTTTCGAAAAGCATCTTGTATTTGCGAGCGGACCCGCATCGCTTTCAGGTAATCGACGGCGGAGTAGTTCATTGAGGCTTTCAAACCGGCAATCTGGCTTTCGTCCGCCAAGGCATCGACTTGGCCGCCGCGGATCAGAGTCTCAAAGATGGAGGCGGATTCGGAATCGATAATCGCGCCAATTATTGAGCTGTAAGGAAAATCGGGGAGCCTGGTTTCCGCCATTTGGGGCTGCATGGATTTCACAACTGACAGGGCATTTGCGAAGACAGGACGAAGCGGTTCGTCCACCCAATCCGAGAAATCAATTTCAGCGAAGCCGATTTTGAGGTCGGTTATTTTCTGATAGTAGTCAGGCGTATAGTAGAAGCTTTTGCCGGCGCTGCCGGGGTCGTTGGAATCCTTACCCGCGATGACGTGAACACCCAGTCCGCAGGCGTCGGCGGTGTGGGCGACAACTCCGATCTTGTCCAGAGTCCAGGACAGCGCCATGGCGCCGGAGCGGCTGACAAGACCGTATGTGGGCCGCAGGCCCGTGACGCCGCAGTAACACGCGGGGGTCAGGATCGAGCCGGACGTTTCGGAGCCGAGCGCATAAGGAACCAGACCGGCAGCCACGGCAGACCCGGAGCCGCTGGATGAACCGCCGGACCAGTACTGTTTGTTCCAGGGATTCAGGCCGGGGCCTTGCAGGGAAGCCGCAGCGGAACTATAACCGCCGCCGCCCGCGAGTTCCACCATCGATAGTTTGCCGATGAGCATGGCCTTGGCGCTATCCAGCTTGCTAATAACGGTAGCGTCTTCGTCGAACACTTGGTTCGCGTACGGTTTGGCTCCCCAAGTGGTTGGGAATCCGGCAACGGCGATCAGGTCTTTAACCGCGTATGGAATGCCTTGCAGCGGGCCACGGAAGCGTTCCCGCTTAAACTCGTCATCGATATCCTTCGGATCATTTGTGTCCCGCTTCAGGAGAGAACAGGCGAGGGCGTTGTATTCCGGGCCGATCATTTCCAGGCGTTTGCCGAAGAACTTCACCAGTTCACGAACGGAAAATTCCCGATTTCGCAGCGCGGCATTCAATTCGGGAATCGTGGCGAAGGCCAGCGTACCTTCATCGAGTTTGCTGTGTTGTTTGCCCATGCGTTACGGTTTAAAGGCAAAGGCAGGCTCGACGTTCATGGGAACTTCCAATTTGGCGAGCCGGTTGCTGATCTGGCGAATATCGTCGTAAGCTTTTTGCAGCTTTTGGTCCGGTGTCGCGGAGTTTGGCGCGGGAGTGGGCGCACCGAGCGGAGGCGTTTTTTGAGCGGCCGGCGGACTGGCAACCTGTGCGGCCAACGGAGCGGCGGTTAATAATGCCGCCATGCGACGGCGGCTTATGCTTGCAGTCGATTCGGGGCGGGTGCGCATGCGGTCATTATAGAGGGAGAGCTTTTGTGCATTAAGGAAAAGAGTTGAACCATTAAAAATTCTTTTTGTTTTTGCAATTAACTTCCAGTACCGGCAGAACCTATATTTTCCGGATAACGGACGCCGGGGCAATGCGTCTTAGGAGTAGTTGGAGGAGTTGTCACCATGAAAAAGACGATTACAGCAGGCTTAATTATGACCGCGTTTGTCGGGTTGAATGCCGTCGCGCAGGACTGGTACCACGACCGGGAAGGACGTTATCAGGGCGAGGGATGGCGCTCCCAGGTGTTTCTGCAGGTACGGTCGGACCTGGACCATGTCTGGAGCGCTCGAAGGGCGAGCGACAAGGAACGGAATCGCCTGGAGAGAACGAAACAAGAGTTGACGGACTTGCAGGCAAGTCTCGATGCGGGCCGCTTCGATAATGGTCATTTAAATGATGTGATCGATTCCCTCCGAAAATCGGCGAATGACGATCGACTGGCGCCTCGCGATCGAGAGGTTTTAAACGACGATGTGAGCCGTCTCAAGGATTATCAGGATAACCATAATCACTGGAGACGTTAGGACCGAAGCCACTATTGAGACCACTCAAGCTCAATCATGGCGGAGGGCTTGCATGGGGTCAATGCGCACGGCGCGGCGGGAGGGCAGCCATCCCGCCAGCCCCGACACGCTTATAACGAGAAACACAACTGTCGCCAGAGTGGAAAAATCGTTGGGGGCGACTTCGTAGAGAAGACCCGAGAGATAACGCGTAAAAGGCAAGCCTGTTGTTATACCGAGAGCAGTACCGGTAAGGCTGAGAACCAGACCACGGCTGAGGACTAGCCAGATGATTTGCTTGCTTTGCGCTCCGAGCGCTGCCCGAATCCCCATTTCACGGGTGCGCTGAATGGCAGAGTAGGAAATCACGCCATAGACGCCCAGCGCCGCCAAGACAAGGGCAAGAGCGCCGAGCGCGGTGAGAAGAGACGTGATAAAGCGGCGCTCCGCAATCGAGTTGTTGTACAGGTCTTCCATCGAGGTAACGAGAAACACGGGCTGGTTCTTGTCGAGGGCGGTGACGGCATGACGAATGATTGGGGCGGCAGCGGAGTCCGATACGTCATCGCGCAGGCGGGCGACCAGCATTTGCGGCGGTGCCACGCCTTCCTCCATCGGAACGTAAAGAGCCGGACGCGCAGGCTGATCAATGTTGTCGTCCCGCGTGTCCGAGACGATACCTACCACTGAGCGCTTCAGCGGATCGGGCGTTCCGTTCTCCAGGCTGATGAGCTTTCCCAAAGCGTCCCCGTAGGGCCAGAATCTTTGCGCTGCCGTCTGGTTGATAAGGACGACCGGGTTATGGGCATCGTGTTCGTTCAGGTAGCGGCCTTGCCGGAGATGGATGCCCACAGTGGCAAGATAGTCGGGACTGACGGAGAAGATTTCAGCGATGGGCCGATTGATGCCGCGTTCTGTGGAGGGTCGGCCATCAATGCGGACAGGCAGTTCCGCCGTGTTGCCGGAAAGAGGCGTGGCGTCCACCATCCCCGCTGAAAGGATGGCGGAGTTTTTCTTCAGTTCATCCAGGAGTTTGTGCGCGAAAAGCGTGCGCGAGGGGAGATCTGGGTACTTCCTGTCAATTAGAAGAATCAAGGCCATCGTGACATGGTTTCGGGAGAAGCCTGGATCGACGCTTGTCAGACGCGAAAAGCTTTTGATCAGGAGACCTGCCCCCAGAGCGAGAACAACAGTGAGCGAGACCTCCGCCACGACCAGCAGGTCACGCATTCGGACCCGGCCAGGATGAGCAGTCGTTCGGTTTCCGGCACTTGAAAGCGCTGCCTGGATATCAGTACGGGCCGCCATCAGCGCGGGCAGGTGGCCGACGATCAATCCGGTGAGAAGCGCGACAAGGGCGAGAAAGGTGAATGCCGGGGCATCGAGGCGGGTTTCCGCGATTCGCGGAATGGCTGATGGGGCGAACCGGAGCAGAATTTGCAGCGTTACTTTTGCAATCAGCAGAGATCCCAAGCCGCCCAGGGCCGAAATCAACAGGCTTTCGGTCAGCCATTGTTGCAGCAAACGGAAGCGGCTGGCCCCGAGCGCGAGACGTACGCCGGATTCCCGCGTGCGGCTCAAAACGCGAGAGAGCAGCAGGTGAGCGAGGTTGGCGCAGATAATGGCAAGTATGGTTCCGATGGCAACCAGCAATAAAGTTAACGCTATTTTTGACCGGCCCAGGATTTGGTCTTTAAGAGGCAGGAGACGGACCTTGCGGCCTGTGTCGGTGTCGGGATACTCGCGTTCCAATTGGGCGGAGATGGCGGAGAGGTCCGCTTGCGCCTGACGCAAGGCGACACCAGGGCGCAGGAGACCCACGGGGGTGATGGACAGCAGGGTCTTGCGCGACGGCGGTTGCGCCAGGGGAATCCAAAAGGCCATCTGACGGGTGGGCGGATTGACGGAAGTGGGTATGGTTAGGGGGAAATTGAAGCCGCTCGGCATAATGCCAACCACGACGTATTCATCGCTTTCCTTCCGACCGATCAGCCGGACGGTTTTGCCCAGAATGCGGCGCTCCGCGCCGAAGCGGGCGCGCCAAAGACTGTCGCTCAAGATGATTTCCTGTCCGCGGCCCGGCTGATCTTCCTCCGGCCGGAAATTGCGACCGAGCGCCGGTTTAACGCCGAGAGTCGGGAACAGGTCATAAGTCACCCGCGCCCCATACAGAGCAACGGGAGGATCACCGGGGAGATTCAGCAGCGCGAAGCCGTAACCGCCCATGTGTTCGAAGGTGCGGTTGCGCGCTTTCCATTCTTCCAGGTCGGCATAGAGAGCCCAGGGCGCAGGTTGGTCGGTTTTGCGAAGGACGGTCTGGATCTGGACCAGGCGGTCAGTGTTTGGATAGGGGAGCGGGGCAAAGACCACGGTGCGGGCCAAGCTGTAGATGGCGGTCGAGGCTCCGATGCCGAGCGCTAAAGCCAGAATAGCGATCAAGGAGAAGGCGGCGTTCTTTCGCAGGCTGCGCAGGGCATGGCGCCCATCACGGGCCAGGTTTTCCAGAAAGTGAACGCCCCGAGCGTCGCGGCACTCCTCCTGATAGAGCGAAGCAGGACCTATCAGCCGCTGGGCGGCTTGTTTCGCTTCCTCGGGAGACAGACCGGCGCGGAGGTTGTGCTCTACCTCCTGTTCCCAGTGGTCACGAAATTCGCTTTCCAGATCCGCTTCGAATTGCCGACGACGGAATAGAGATCGAAGGGTATGCCGTAATTGCGCAAAAAGGGACAAGAAATCCATCATCTCCTCACGACTATCTACAATACATCATTAGTTTGTAGATTGTCGAGTGGAGTTATCATGCAGCGGCACGATCAGCTTCTCACCCATATCCCTGGGCGTGATGCCGGACAGGAGAACCCTGAGGGGTTTGGGCTTGCGCCCCCAGTCCAATTGACGGGCCTGTCTGCCGACCGCTCGATACCGTGTGTCAAACACCACTTGGATGTCAACGTCATGCCGGGCGGTTCCGGCTGCTTTGGGCAAACTTATTTGAGCTCAACATCAAATTCGTAGAAACCTTCACTGCCCTTGAATCCAGCTCCAATTCGTCCGTTCACCGAAAACCAAGTTGATCCTTCGCCCGTCCGACTGATTAAGCCGCCGGCGGGCGCTTTTTCGTCCAAGAATTCCGTTCCCGCATGCTCCTCCTTGCCGGACGGTCCGGTACATCCGCCGGGACCTCGATCTTTCCAATCCCAACACACAATTCCGTGAGCATTCGTCACCACCACTCTTGCGTTCGTCGCGTTAGGGATTCGAACGCTCCACTCCACATTACCTGGCAGAACGATGTGATACCCAGCGCCTTTGCGTTCGACGAAGGCGCTTTCCGGCGTACACAGGTTGTAATGGGGCAGGCACGCCGACATTGGGAAGCTGATCTCCGAAGAGACCACGGAAATATCGGAAGAAACTTCCTCTCCCTGGAAAGACCAGTTGAGGATATCATGGTTTTCGAATCCCCATCCGGTTGAGGCAGTAAAGCCGATCCAGGCTTTACCTTCCGGGTCTGCCACGGGCGAAAGGTCCAAGGTAGTTTGCAAGACGGGACGAGTGGAATTATCTAAAAACACTTCGATAACCGGCCGCTCGAATACAATGCGAACCGTATGCACTCCACCATCCTTCAACTCAACGTTTAGCTCCGGCGTAAACGCTAAGCGCTCTGCGGGCCAGCGCATTTCGGCGGGCCTGCCATTTGCGCGTACGGCTATATAGTTGTCTGACGGATCGCCCTCATCTTTGTTCTGCCAGGTGTCGAAGAAAACGGCAAAACTCCAGGGAATGCCGGGATGATGAGAGTAATGGGAATCCGCGACGCCGAAGCCTCCCGCGCTACCGCGGCCGCCCAACGCTCTCGGTCCTGAGTTCTGGATGACAAAAGCAAGTCCGTCAGCGCCACCTAGCGTTCTGGCTTGATGCGTGAGTTGGAACTGAAAGGTAGTCTCAAATCTGGCCAGTATCGGCTGTTTCTCACGAAGCCAAACAGCGCCGGTTTTGCTGCGCTTAGCAGGCGTCAGGCGAAGGGCGTCGCCGGCAACAGCGGCAGCGCCTAACAGTTCGAGTCCTTGACTGGAGTTGAAATTCTCGAAGCGGACCACGGCAGACGCCAACTCCATTGCGTTCGTCATCAGAAGAAGAACAATCAAAGCAGACCGGCGTCCGGTTGGCACCACACAGACAGTGTATATAACCAGATTCAACGGCGCGGCTTTTAGTTGGATATCACATCTTGACAATCATACTGAAGGAGAACTATTCTAAGCACGACATTATCTTCGGAATCATTCAATGGACGAAACAAATACGGACGTAATCCAAGGCACGCTGGACATGCTCATTCTCAAGACCCTCAGCCTGGAACCCATGCATGGTTTCGGTATTGCCCGCCGGATTGAGCAGGTGTCACGCGGCGTTTTCAAAGTGAATCCCGGGTCGCTCCTTACCGCATTCCAGCGGTTGGAGCGTGTGGGATGGCTGAATTCCGAGTGGAGTCAGACAGACAAGTCGCGCCGGGCGAAATTTTATTCGCTCACTCGTGCGGGGCGAAAGCAGTTGGAAGTGGAGACGACCAACTGGAACCGTCGGGCGAGCGCGATAGCGCGTCTACTGAAGGCGGAGGGATAAACAGTGTCCCTCTGGCGTCAGTTCACCCGCGGCTTGCGCGTGCTGGGAAACCGGAAGACTGCGGACCAGGAAATCGCCGACGAGGTAAGTCATTACCTGGATGAAACCACCGCCGGCTTTGTCAGCAAGGGATTGCCTCCCGAAGAAGCTCGCCGGGCCGCGCGGTTGCAACTGGGCGGAATGACGACAGTTCGCGAACAAGTGCGCGGGTACGGGTGGGAGAACCGGCTGGACATCTTGTGGGCCGATCTGCGCTATGCCGCTCGCAGGCTGGTCGGCAATCCGGGCTTCACAGCCGTCAGCATACTGACTCTGGCTTTAGGGATCGGCGCGTCCACGGCCATTTTTTCTGTGGTGGAAGCGGTTCTCCTGCGCGCGCTTCCTTATCCGAATCCGCAGAACATTGTGCGCGTGTGGGAGCAGGCTCCCGACGGTCACCGGATGAATTTGGCGGACCCCAACTTCGAGGATTTTCGTACGCAGAACAATACGTTTGCAAGTCTGGCGGCATATCAATACGGGCTTTCCTCTGTTTCCGGCGGCAGCGAGCCGGTGCGCGTCAACATCGCCGCAGTTTCCAGCGGCTTCTTCAAGGCCCTGGGTGTCGAGCCTTTTCGCGGTCGCGTATTTGCATCGGACGAACAGCGCCTTCACGGGGCCCCGGCAGCCATCGTCAGTCATGGCTATTGGCAGCGATATCTCGGTGGCATGACGAATCTCTCTCAGTTCCATTTGAGAATGGAGGGAGCTGTTTATCCCGTTATCGGAGTGATGCCGGAGGGTTTTGATTTTCCGCCCGGCACGGCCATATGGGTTCCGAGCGATCCCCAACCGGAAGCTCCCAGCCGCACAGGGCATAATTGGCGAGGAATTGGCCGCGTCCGCGATGGAATGACTGTCGCTCAGGCGCGCGCAAATCTCAGCGCGATTGCCCGCCGCATCAAGAATCAGTACGGAAAGAAGGTGGATCTCAACGATGCCGCAGTTGTGCCTCTCGCCGACGCCATGGTCGGAGATGTACGAACCGCTCTCCTGACCCTGCTGGGAGCTGTCGGCCTCTTGCTCCTGGTCGCCTGCGCCAATGTCGCCGGCTTGCTGGTAGCGCGCACCTCCGCCCGCCGCAAAGAACTGGCGGTGTGCGCGGCGCTCGGGGCTGGGCGCGGTCGTCTGATTCAGCAGTTCCTCGTGGAGTCTTTCGCGCTCTCTTTTTCTGGAGGCGTGCTGGGCGTTTTTTTTGGGGTTTGGGGGGGGAAAATTAATTCGGGCAATGTTTCGGCGAATTTTTCG
>CAXUBB010000119.1:11231-12531 GCA_964249105.1 uncultured Bryobacteraceae bacterium
TGTTGATGGCGATTGCGGCGGTCAAAGTACTTCCGGCCATTCTTCCGGCGAATTTGCCGCGACAGGGAGGCATCGCCATCAACACGCCAGTTCTGCTGTTTGCTCTGGCGGCAATTGTAGCGGTGGCTGTTTCGCTCGGGCTTTTTGCCGCTTGGCGCGCCGCTACGGGAGATCTCCAGGAAGCCCTGACTGCCGGCTCCCGCGGTTATACCGGCACGACCGCCAGCCAACGGCTTCGCGGTTTTCTGGTGACCGGCGAAATTGCCACGACGCTTGTGATTTTGGTCGGGGCAGGCCTTCTGGGCCACAGCTTCTTGCGGCTCGTTTCCACGAGTCCCGGATTTCACCCGCAAAACCTGATTACCATGGAGTTTTCGCCTCCGAATCCGCAAGGGCAAGCCTTCGCTATGGACCAGGCAGCCATCGCGCGCCAAGCCCATCTCATGGAAGGCATATTGACACGGCTTCGCGCCCTTCCCGGCGTGGAGACAGTGGGTTTGGCCGGCGCGATGCCCGTGGCGGCCGGCGATGATCTCGCGGACGGAAGTTTCCTGATCCTCAACGGCCAAAAGCCGCCCGCCAATTTCGAGGAATGGGAGCGTATAGTTCAAAATCGTTCTCAAGTCGGATATGCTCTCTATTGCGTTGCCAGCGAGGATTACTTCCGCACGATGGGCATTCCGCTGATTCGCGGGCGGATGTTCGGCGAACAGGACGATTGGAATTCGCCGCATGTGGCCGTGATCAGCGAATCATTAGCTCGCCAGCGCTGGCCTCATCAGAACCCCATCGGTCAAGTAGTCGATTTCGGCAATATGGATGGCAACTTGAAGCCGCTCACGATTATTGGCATCGCCGGTGATGTTCGAGCACGCGGCCTGGATTCTCCCCCGAGTCCCATCATTTATGTCGATTACCGCCAGCGCGGAATGAACGCCAATTCATCGCCTACCATCCTGATGCGCAGCGCCGCGCCAACGGGCGAGATGGTTCCCGCCGCGCGCGGCATTTTCCACGATCTCGCTCCCGACGCTCCCGTCAAATTCTCCACCTTCGCGGACGAAATGGGCGGCTGGCTGGCGGATCGCCGTTTTCTGCTGCTTCTGGTGGGCTTGTTCGCCGCCGCTGCTCTGGCCCTGGCTGCTATCGGCATCTACGGAGTAGTGGCCTTTTCAGTAACGCGCCGCACCCAGGAGATCGGCATTCGCATGGCGCTCGGCGCGCAGCGCGGCGACGTGCTGCGTCTGGTCATGGGGGAAGGCGCCCGACTCGCGCTTCTCGGCGTGGTCATCGGCATTGC
>CAXUBB010000120.1:0-6276 GCA_964249105.1 uncultured Bryobacteraceae bacterium
ATGGCAACGCTTTTCAACTCGATCTCTAATCTCAATGACTTTTCGGAAGAAGCCACTTATCGGCTCCACGGCAAGCTGCAAGTGGACGGACAGCATCAGGTCAATCTCACCACCATGCAAGCCCCGGCGGGCACCCCCATCCCGACTCCCATGCTGTTGGCAGGCTGGTGGGGCGACAAGTTCAACCGCCTGTTCCTGAACTCCAACAAGCTGCCGAAACTGGACTCCGTGGATGTATCTGTCGATCTGCTGCCCGAGCGGCGCATCGCGCAGATTGAGTCTGCCTGGGTGGCCGACAGCAAAGTCACGCCCGGAACGGAGATTCCAGTCAAAGTCTTCCTGAAGCCCTATCGCGGCGAGCGCCTGGAGCGCACGGTGAGCGTTAAAATCCCCGCCGGGATGACGCGCGGCGAGCACCAGATTCTGTTTAGCGATGCCGAAACCTTGAGTCGCATCCAGAATATCGCCAGTTCGCTGAATCGTATCGAGGACGTTCCGCAAACCGTTGCCCTGCTGAACCAGGAGCGCAGTAACAACCGCGTCTACGTTTCGCTCGTCGAGTCGCAGCCGACGGTCTACTCGGATGAAAAAGTTCTGCCGAGCCTACCCGCTTCCGTGCTCAACGTCATGGGAAGCGGGCGCTCCACCAATCACGAGTTTGTCAGCTCACCCGAAAGCGCGCACGAGCAATCCTCCGTGCCGCTCGATGTGGTGGTGACCGGCAATTACTCGCTCAAAATCTACGTAAACTAAAAGGCGATCCATCTATCTCATGCGTAAAATCTCGGGCTCACGCCGAGCTGCTTTCTCCTGCCTGCTGCTGGCGGCGCTCCCCTGCTTTGCCGTGGAAACTCACGTCTGGGATCAATCCGATGCCTCGGACTTTGCTCGCGGCACGGCCAGCAAATTATCGATTCGCAGCGACGGGCATGTCACATTAGCTCCCGCCTCCCGCGAGCTTGACAGCACCTCCATCCCCTATTTGTGGGCCATCGCGCAAGACTCGAAAGGCGTCGTTTACTATGCGGGCGGCGCTCCCACGGGCGCGGCAACTAAGATATTTGCTCTGCCTCACGGCGGCAAGGCGCGCGTCTTTGCTGAAGTCACCGGCCTGGAAGTCCATGCCCTTGCCGTTGATTCGCAAGATCGTTTATATGCCGCGGTTCTTCCGGACGCCAAAATCTATCGAATTGACAAGACCGGGAAGCCGCAGTTGTTCTTTGACCCGAAGTGCAAATATATTTGGGCCATGGCCTTTGACCGAAGCGGCGCGCTGTTTGTGGCGACGGGCGATGCGGGCCTTATCTATCGCGTCACGCCCGACGGCAAAGGCGCGAAATTTTACGACTCGGAAGAAACGCATGTCCGCTCCATGATGATCGATGGCAGCGGCAATCTGATCGTCGGCACCGAGCCGAGCGGTCTGGTTCTGCGCATTAGCCCCAAGGGCGAGAGCTTCGTTCTTTATCAAACCAACAAGCGTGAAGTAACCGCCGTGGCCGAGCATAACGGCCTGATTTATGCCGCTGCTGTCGGCAACCGAGTCGCGCCTGTTACCGTTACCGGCCCCGCTCCGGTGCTTCCTTCCAATCCCTCGCCTATTACCTCAGCCGGCACCCCGCGCAGCGGAACAAATCCTCCCAGCCTTCCGCCTTCTATCGGCTCACTGAGCGCTTCCGTCACCGGCGGCTCGGAACTTTATCGCATCGAAAAGGACGGCTATGCCGAACGGATCTGGCATTCGAACACGGATCTCGCTTACGCCATTGCCTTCGATGCCGCCGGCAAGCCCCTGCTCGGCACCGGCAACAAGGGAATCATTTATCGCATCGACTCCGACCAGCTTTCCACCCAACTCCTGAATCTGCCGCCTACTCAAGTGACGGCTTTCCTCCCAGGCAAGGACGGTCTGATTTATGTGGCCACCGGCAACGTCGGCAATCTATACTCGATGGCCAATTCCTTGGAGCCGTCCGGGTCATTCACGAGTGAGGTTCTCGATGCGCATGATTTTACTTACTGGGGCAAAGCTCATACAACATCCGCCACGCATCATGGTGCCGTTACTCTCGAAACGCGCAGCGGCAATCTGAGCAATCCCGAAACAAACTGGAGTCCTTGGGCCAAGATCAGCATGACGCCTGAAGGCGGACAAGTTTCATCGCCCCCCGCCCGCTTCCTGCAATACCGCCTCACGCTGAACTGCTCGACCGGTAGTGAGTCTCCTGAATTGAGCGCCATTGACATTGCTTATCTGCCCAAAAACATTGCGCCCAAGATTGGAGCCGTCGAGATCGCGCCTTTCAACTATCGTCAAGCGCCTACGGCATCTCCCCTGGAGCATCCAGCGGTGGTTTCCGGCTCTCCGGCGTCCCTCACTTTACCTGCTGTTGGCCAAAAGCGATCAGCCCTCAGTTTCGCTGCCCTTGAGACTGCGGCTTCCGCGACTCTGCAATACAACAAAGGTTACGTCACCGTGCGCTGGACTGCTGGCGATCTCAATAATGATCCCCTCAGTTTCAAAGTCGAGATCAGGCCGCAAAACGGCGGCCCCTGGCGGGTGCTGAAAGACAAATTGGTAGACCGCTACTATGCCTTTGACAGCACGGCGTTTCCGGACGGCAAATATGTCGCGCGCATTACTGCAACCGACGCGCCCGGCAATGTCGGAGCAGCGGCGCTGACGGACACCTTTGAAAGCGACAGCTTCACCATCGATAACACGCCGCCCGAAATTATTGATTTAAAAGTGAACGGCGCAAACAAACATCAGATCAGTTTTACCGCCAGAGACGCCCTAAGCTGGATCGATAAAGCCGAGTACTCTACCGATGGCAGTGATTGGATGCTGCTTCAGCCGGTGAACAAGGTCACCGATTCTCAATCGCTTAGTTACCAGTTCGAAGTTCCTGGCGGCCAGACCATTGCGATTCGCGTCTTCGACGAAGACGATAATGTGACGGTCAAGCAGGTCGCAGCGCCATAAAAACGCGCCTGAAAATGAAACGTCCGATGCTCCCGGAGGAAGAGCATCGGACCTTCAGATCGTGGCGAAGTATTGCGATGAAACAGGTACTGCTGCTAGGCCATTATGCCTGCTGCTTGCTCTTGTTGGAGCGGCGGCGGAGCAAACCGGCAATAGCGAGCAATCCGCTGCCCAGCAGAGCAGTCGAACCCGGCTCGGGAGCGGCGGTGGTGAAGGTCTGATCGACGAAGCTCGATTGAGCATTGCCGTTATAGCCAACTACACCGATGTCTTTCTTAATGAACAAATTATGATACACGCCATTAAGAGAGATTTGATCCGTATAGTTTGTGTGCGAGGCATCCGTGCTAACTTTCGCGAAACCGACCAGAACACCGTCACTGTAGATGCTTTCGGTTACGGACGAAATGCCCAGATTTTCCCAAGTGCCGTTGAAATCAAGACCAACGGACGAGATGCCGGCGCCGGACGAGACGTTATAACCAAGAACGGCGTCATCAAAGGAGCCAGCTCCTGCACTAAACAGGGTTGAGAACGCGATTCCCATGCCGGGCTGGGTGATCGTGTTCACGTTAATCTCTCCGCAACTGTTAGGAGTCGCGGAGACGCCTCCCTTGCTCAGAGAGCAGGTAAACCCGCCAAAGTTCAGACCGCCCACTGACAGCGATGGATTCGATGTCACAGAAGCGGCATGGCTGACAACCGGAGCCAAGCAGGCGACGGCTGTTAAAAGAAGTTGTTTTGAGAAATGCATTTTATATTTCCTCCCTAATTTCTGAAGCACCACGATTTGAATTTGCGCGCTGCTTATGAATGCAGTTTCGGCGGAAAGGGCCGCATCGCACAAGACACAGGGGAGCTAGACGTACCGGCAATATATTTGGTGTTTAGGAGGTCCGGGAAGGAACGAATTGCTTACCCCAGGACGGCTAATGTAGCCGATCATAATTAAAAAATGTCTGGCAATGGGAAATATTGATTGAGATGTGTTCTCTATTTTCCTTATTCCCTGCCAATAAGTAAGGTGTAATTAGGGCAAAATTGTACCCGTACTTACCGCCCGAATTCGTCTAAAAAAGCTCCCTTTTAGCGCCGGCGCGAAGCTCGGGAGAGCATGTTTTCTTCAACGCACGGAGGAAACGGCGCGCACTGCTGTAGTTTTTCGAGACACTCCGCCCGACCGCGACATCCAATACTTCGCCGCTTGGCTGCAAGGTAAGTTTTGACCCTGAAATTCATCTGTTTGTCATACAGGCAATAGGAGCAGGAGGAAGCCCATTACAAAATATCTGGATTTGATCGGAAACTTCGGCTTGTTTGCGTCCCGCACCGCCCAGCGGGCCTTTCTGCGCCCTTATGAAATGCGCATGATCTGGCGTCAGATCGAGGAAACGGGCTGGCAATCGCTCCCGCTGATCGCGGCTTCGGGCTTCGCGGTGGGCGTTGTTCTCACGCTGCATACGCGCAGTTCTCTGATTCAATTCGGCGCGCAGGCTCTCATACCGGCAGTTCAGTCGCTGGCTTTTTTCAATGAGATTGGTCCGCTGATTGCCGGGTTACTGGTGGCGGGGCGCGTGGGCGCGGGCATCGGCGCGGAACTGGCGAATATGCGCGTCACGGAACAAATTGACGCGGTTGAAGCCCTGTCGATTGATTCCTTCAAGCTGCTCGTGATCCCGCGCATTATCGCGTGTATTGTTGTGCTGCCGATGTTGACCATTTTCATGGATGTCTGCGGACTCATCGGCGGCTTTCTGGTGGAAAGAAACATTTCACACCTGTCCTTCACGCTGTTTCTCGATCACGCCTTCAGCAAGGTAGGGTGGGCGAGCGTTGTTCCGCCCACGCTCAAAACAGCCGTGTTTGGTTTTATTATTGGGCTGGTGTCCTGTTATTACGGTTACACCACCGATGAGGGATCAAGCGGAGTGGGACGCGCTTCCACCAACAGCGTGGTCGTGTCTTCCTTGCTCATTATTCTGGCCGATGTTCTGCTGGTGAAGCTGATTTTCTTTCTGTTTCCGGACAGCGCCATATGAGCGAGCCGCAAGTTTCCGCCATCTCCTTCCAGAGCGTGTCAAAGGCTTTTGACGGCCATAACGTTCTGGAGGACGTCTCCTTTGAAATTCCCAAGGGAGAGGCGCTGTGTTTAATGGGACGCAGCGGCACCGGCAAGAGCGTCACGCTCAAGCTCATGATCGGCCTGACGCGCCCCGATCAGGGAGTGATTTGCATTGAGAATGAAAACATCGTTCCCATGGATGAGGACGGACTTTCCGCCATGCGCAAGAAGATCGGTTTTCTGTTTCAAAGCGCCGCGCTGTTTGACTCTTTTTCCCTGAACGACAACTTGGCCCTGCCTTTGTCGCGTTTCAGCAAGAAATCCAAGCAAGAAATTGATGAGGCCGTGCAGAAAGAACTGGACGCCGTGGGCCTGGGCGACGCGCGCCATAAAATGCCCGCCGAGCTTTCCGGCGGCATGCGCAAACGGGCCGGACTCGCCCGCGCCTTGGTTCTCGAGCCCAGCATTCTGCTGGTGGATGAGCCGAGCAGCGGATTGGACCGCGTCACCGCCGCGGAGATTGACGAGCTTCTGCTCAGCCTAAAAGGAAGAACCACGATGGTGATCGTGACGCACGATGTGCGGGGAGCGAAACGGGTGGGCGACCGCCTGGCCGTGTTGGATCAGGGTCGTCTGCTGGCCATCGGTCCGGCGCGGGATTTAGAGAAACACGAAAACGAGTTGGTGCGGAACTTGGTGTCGGAAGGATAGCGAATTTATGCGTGTTCAAGCATGGGCAGTAGGACTTTTTCTTGTCGGCGGCTTTGCGCTGTTTACCGGCATTCTCTTTCTGGTCGGCAATCGCCACAAAGCATTCAGCAGGCACATGGAAGTATACACGGAGTTCTCTAACATCGGCGGTCTGGCGAACGGGGCTAAGGTACGTGTTTCCGGACTGGATGCGGGGCAGATCAAAAAAATAGAAATTCCCAGTTCCCCTTCCGCCAAGTTCCGGCTGGAACTGCAACTCGAAGACAAGGTGCGCGGCATGATTCGCCGCGATTCCGTAGCCTCCATTGACACGGAAGGCGTGGTCGGGGACAAGTTTGTTTCCATCCGCAAGGGATCGGATGGATCGCCGGAAGTCGGACCGGGAACGACTCTGCCGAGCAAGGAGCCGTTTGATCTGTCGGCGATGCTCGAGAAAAGTTCGGGGCTGCTGAATGAGGTAAACGGCAGTATCAAGGATATACGCGGACGCGTGGATGTGACTCTGGCCACGATCACC
>CAXUBB010000120.1:6301-12472 GCA_964249105.1 uncultured Bryobacteraceae bacterium
GATTCAAGCGACCCTGGCCGATGTCAAACAGACAACGGCCAATCTCCAGCAAGCTTCCACCCAAGTCGACGGAATCTTGACCGATTTTCAGTCTCGCGATCTAATGGCCAAGGCCGAAGCGACGCTGCGGAATGCGCAGCAACTCTCCGATCAGCTCAATGTCACATTAAGAGACGCGCTGGCGGACGACAATCTGGGTGAGAACGGCGCGTCGAACCTTCGCCGTTCGCTTTCCAATCTCAACCGGAGCACCGCGAATCTGGCCGAAGACACGGAAGCGCTGAAGCATAACTTCTTCTTCCGCGGATTTTTCAAGCAGCGTGGTTATTACAACCTGGAACAATTAACTCCCAACGATTACCTGAGTTCCAAACCGCTCGGGAAAGACGCCGGCACGCGCCAATGGCTACGCGCCGCCAATGTCTTTGAAACCGACACCGATGGAACGGAGCAACTTTCCCCGGCCGGGCGGCGGCAGATCGATAACGCGGTGGCTCCGATGGTGGACGCCCTGCCCAGTCATCCTGTGATTGTCGAAGGTTACGCCGTCCAGGGATCGCCTTCGCAACAGTTTGTCACCTCCCGCAAACGCGCCGAACTCGTGCGGCGCTATCTGGAAACCCATTATCACCTTAACCATCGAAACCTAGGAATCGTCCCGCTGCGCGCCACACCGCCGGAAAGCGCGGGGATGAATAATTGGGACGGAGCCGCTATCGTTGTTGTCAGCATGAGCAAATCAGCCAAATAAATTCATAAGACGCCATGCCGGGAGCGCGATGAGCGCAGGAGCGTAAACTTCCGGGAGTAAACTAATCAGTTACTGCACGGACACAACGGCGAGGTGATAACTTGTGACAATCAGACGAAATAGCTCCAGAACAGAAAACGATCACGGATTTTCGAGGGGAAGAGTTCCGCCCCTTGTGCTCTGCGCTTCGCTGTTGTTGCTCTCGGCGGGAATGGTGCCGCCCTTTGCCGGGGCGCAATCAGGAAACGCGGCAGGCCCTCAGGGTGCGCCTCTTCCACCGGGCCAGAATCCCCATGGCATGCATGTTTATCTCTGGGCGGGCCTGAAATCCCATCTGCCGGGCCAGCATGATTACCCGCAATTTTTAGCTGATTGGAGCAAGCTTCTGACCGAGCATGGAGCCGTCGTCGATGGTGCTCTCCATCCTCCCAGCAGCGCCGATCTTGAACACACCGATGTGGTCATAATTTATAAAGGCGATGCAGGCTACCTGATCGAGAGTGAAAAAGCCTCGATCGAAGCCTTTGTCAAGCGGGGCGGCGGCCTGGTGAATTTTCATGATTCTTTGTGCGGCCCTGACCCGGCCTATCTGGCAACGCTGCTGGGCGGCGCCAAAAAGCACGGCGAAGTGAACTACACCTTGGACGCGCCGGTCCACTACACAGTCGCGGACTCGGCGAATCCCATTATGAAAGACATGTCCGACATCACGCTTTTTGATGAAGCCTTCTTTGGAATCACGTGGGCGAACAATCCCGCCGTCCATGTGCTGGCAACCGCGAAGATCGCGCCCACACATAGCGCCGGCGCTCATGCGGGAGAAGTCGTGCCGCAAATCTGGACATACGAACACGAGCTTCCCGGCGGCCAACCGGCGCGCGCGTTTGTGTGGATGCAGGGCCATGTGTACACGAATCTCGCCAACTATCAGATGCAGCGGACATTGCTACGGGGCATCGCGTGGGCCGGGAAAAGACCTGTCGATGAACTGGTAGACTACGTCCCGCCGCCCCGTCCCGCTCGCCCAGGAATGCCTACCGCCAGCGTCAGGCCATAAGCAAAAGGCAATCCATTGAAGAATCTTCCTTGCAAAAAGCTCATTCTTCTCGCGGCCACATTTACTTCTTTGGTTTTGCCGGCGGTAAGCAATCCGGATGCCGCGCGCTGGGAGCAAGAAGCGCGGCGAGTCATGATTGTCCGCGACGATTGGGGCATTGCGCACGTTTACGGCAAGACCGATGCCGATGCGGTGTTCGGCATGATCTATGCCCAAGCCGAGGACGATTTTCCCCGCGTCGAGACAAACTATCTCAACTCGCTGGGACGTCTGGCGGAAACGGAAGGCGAATCCAAAGTCTATGGGGACCTGCGCATGAAGCTTTTCATCGACCCTGTCGCGCTGAAAAAGCAGTACGCCGACAGCCCGGCCTGGTTGCGGAAACTCATGAACGCATTCGCCGATGGCCTGAACTTTTACTTATATAAACATCCCGAAGTGAGACCTCGGGTGATTCAGCGCTTCGAGCCCTGGATGGCGCTGAGCTTTACGGAAGGCAGCATCGGCGGCGATATCGAGCGCATCAGCCTGAAAGAACTGGAGACGTTCTATGGCAAGAATCCTGTGAGCCAGACGGCTTCCGTGAATGAGAATCAACCGGCGGAACCCTCGGGATCGAACGGCATCGCGATAGCGCCCGCGAACACGGTCGCGCATCATGCTCTGTTGCTTATCAACCCGCACACCTCTTTTTTCTTCCGATCCGAACTACAGATGGCAAGCCAGGAAGGATTGAACGCCTATGGTGCCGTGACCTGGGGACAGTTCTTCATCTACCAGGGATTTAACGACCGCGCCGGCTGGATGCACACGTCGAGCGGCGTGGATGCGGTGGATGAGTATCTGGAAACGGTGGAGAAGAAGGGCGACCGCTTCTATTACAAGTACGGGAACGAGGAGCGTCCCGTCACACAGACAGAGATCAGCGTGCCGTACCAAACGGATCATGGAAAAGCCGAGAAAAAGTTCACCGTTTACCGCACTCATCACGGGCCGATCATTCGTGAGGTGAACGGCCAATGGGCCAGCATTCGGCTCATGCAGGAGCCTATCAAAGCGCTGATGCAATCCTACCTGCGCACGAAAGCGAGGGACTACCAGTCTTACCGGCGGACGATGGACCTGCAAGCGAACTCGTCCAACAACACCATCTTTGCCGATGCCGACGGCGATATTGCCTACTTTCACGGCAACTTCATTCCCCGGCGCGATACCCGCTTCGACTGGACCAAAGCAGTGGACGGCAGCAATCCGGCGACCGAGTGGCGCGGATTACTCTCGGTGGACGAGACGCCGCACTTGTTGAATCCAAAGAGCGGCTGGCTGTATAACTGCAACAATTGGCCCTGGTCGGCAGCCGGACCGAGCAGCCCGAAACGGGAAGACTATCCCGCTTATGTCGAGACTGGCACCGAGTCGGCGCGGGGACTGCATGCGATCCGGCTTTTGGGGAACACGAAGGATTTTACGCTGGACTCCCTAATGACGGCAGCTTATGACAGTTATCTCCCGTGGTTCCAAAAGACGATACCTGCTTTGTTAAGGGCTTGGGACGCAGCTCCGGCGGATAATCCTCTAAAAACGAAACTGACCGAGCCAATTGAGCTGCTGCGCGCGTGGGATCTCCGCTGGGGCGTAGCATCAGTGCCTACCTCGCTGGCGGTATTCTGGGGCGAGGAAATCCGCAAGCAGGTCGTTGCCGAAGCGAAAAAGGCCGGGATGGCCGCTGAAGATTACATCGCTGACAAAGTACCGGCGGCGCAGCTATTGCAGGCGCTCTCGGCGGCGTCAAACAGACTGGAAGCCGATTTCGGCAGTTGGAAGACGCCTTGGGGTGAGGTCAACCGGTTTCAGCGTCTAACCGGCGATCTCGTCCAGCCCTTTAACGATGCCCAACCCAGTATTCCCGTCGGTTTTACGTCTTCGATCTGGGGATCGCTCGCCTCTTTTGGAGCGCGTCCCTACCCAGGGACTAAGAAGTGGTACGGCACCAGCGGCAATAGCTTTGTCGCCGTGGTCGAGTTCGGCGAAAGGGTACGGGCCAGGGCCGTCACAGCCGGTGGCGAGAGCGGCCATCCGGCATCGCGCCATTTCAACGATGAGGCCCAGCGATACAGCACGGGCAACTTGCGGGAGGTTTACTTTTACCGCACGCAACTGAATGGACATACCGAACGGGAGTACCATCCCGGAAGCTGAGGCGCTATGTTCTGCTCAGCCGCCTCTTCTAAGAGACAAAGCGTTCCAATAAGGATTCCTTCCAAAAACTCATTGATACCAGCTTTCACCGAGTGATCGTTGCACAATCCTGTTGCCAATCAATTGAGTTGTGCAATACAGTTCCGCAACACGGAAACTGAGGAAACAGCACATTTGCCGATTCGTTGCACAAACGCTGGTTTGGGCAATCGAAGTCGGTCAGGCAATTCTTCACTTGTATTTACAAATGCCGGCCACATGAACATGTACATGTTCAGTTCTTCGTGGAGCGGTCCTCAGCCGCCGAATTCTAACAGGCAGCGCAAGTACGGCAGCGGAATCAGACTAGGCTCGTAGTATTATGTCAATAATTGTACTATGCCGAAGGTGCTAAGTGACCAACCGTCTGGCAACGCCGTTCTTCCGACAGCGATGTTTCATATTCTGCTGTCGCTGGGCGAAGGGGAAAGGCACGGATATGCCTTGAAGCGAGAGACTTCGCGTCGAACCGGTGGAAAAGTCAATCTTGGCCCTGGTGCTCTTTATGGCGCACTGAACAAAATGCTGGAACTGGGATTCATAGAGGAGTCGGAAGAGCGCCCAGATCCGCATCTCGATGACGAGAGAAGACGCTACTATCGCATCACTCTAGCCGGCCGCAGAGCGGCGCAGGCGGAAGCCACCCGAATGCGTGAGTTGGTCAGGCTAGCATCTGCCACGTTTGGAGTTCCCAAACATGCCTGACCCCGCACCTTCCATCCGCGTTTATCGGTGGTTACTTAAATTGTATCCGGCTCGTTTCCGCGAAGAATACGCACGGGTTATGGAGCGTGAGTTCCGCGACGAGGCAGGTGAAGCGAAAGGATTTTGGGCCGCTGTATTCCTCTGGACGCGGATGCTGGTTGACCTCTCGACGTCGATCCCTGCTCAGATTGCACGAGAGGTATGGGAGGACGCCAAACACACCTTTCGGCTTTGGGCCAGGCAGCCGATGCAGACGAGCCTTGCTATATCGGCCCTGGCAGTCGGGATCGGAGCAACAGTCGGTATTTTTGCTATGGTCAATGCCCTCCTGCTTAGACCGCTGCCGTTTCACCAGCCCAACCGGCTGGCAGCTCTCGAAAACTTCCTTCCGCCTGATGACAGCGCGGCACAGTTTCATGACTGGGCTAGCCAGAGGAAATATCTGGTAAACGTTGCCGTGTATGAGGAGGGCGACTTCAATTTGGGTAACGAGAACCGAGTCGCCAGGGCACATGTCGTGCAGGCGTCATCCAATTTCTTCTCGCTACTTGGGCTGAAAACAGTCGTTGGACAAGGTTTTAGTTCAGGCGATGATATGCCGGGCAGGGACCAGGTTGCGGTTATAAGCTACGGCTTATGGCAACAACTCTATGCGGGTGAGCCGCAGGCCATCGGAGCGAGAATCCGCATTGATGGACAGCCTCTCACAATTGTTGGCATAGCGCCACCAGATTTTTCGTTTCCCAGGGGAGCCGTTCTCTGGAAGCCAGGCGGATTTTCTCCAGGCAATCAGGGATGGAAGACCATTGCGCGCCTCAGGGACCGAATTAACTGGCGCGAAGCGCAAGCCGCTTTCTTTGCCGACGCAAGCAGTTTGCCCGCGTACAAGGGCAAACTCGCAAAACTCAAGCATCCGCCTTCCTTAAAATCGCTTCAAAGCGAGTTAGCAGGGCAAACGGGCAAAGCGTCCTTGCTATGCATGATCGGCGTTGGGCTGGTCCTTCTCATTGCATGCACAAACCTCGCCAACTTGCTGCTGGCGCGGACAACGGATCGCAGAACAGAGCTATCGATCCGATCAGCGTTGGGTGCAAGCCGGGCGCGCCTATTGCAACAATTGATGACCGAGTGTCTGATTCTCTCATTTACGGCGTGTATTTTCGGCTTACTAATTGCGGTTTGGATGACCATGATTGAGGTGAAAATTCAACCGCCACCCCTTGACACGCAATCGTATACAGTTTTCGACACGCAGGTAATGGTTTTCGCGCTGGCAGTTTCTGTCGCTACTGCGGTACTCTTCGGAACGCTGCCCGCACTGAGCGCTGGACGCCTACATTATTTTGAAGCCCGCGGCTCGGGCAAGTCCCGCAAGTCACAATTCATTCGACAGGCGCTCGTGGCAGCGCAGGTGATGCTC
>CAXUBB010000121.1:0-3385 GCA_964249105.1 uncultured Bryobacteraceae bacterium
TAACCGCCTCCGCCCATCAATTGGTAAGCGTTGTTCTTTCCACGCGCTTCCGGCACAATCGCTTCCACGCTGTCCTTTACGTAGAACTGGTCAAACAGATAGCGCCCCAGAACGCCGCTGGAATTGGCAAGCCCCGAATTCAACAGAAGTCGCGTGCTCTCCAGGCACCCGGCCCCGACGACTACAACCCGCGCTTTCGCTTGCATCTCACGGCGGGAACGGCGGTCAATAAAGAGAGCGCCATTGGCCAACCCGGTATGCGGGTCCGTAGTGATTTTACTGACGACCGCATTCGGTACCACCGTCAAATATCCGCTCTCCAACGCCGAGGGCAGCAGCAAATTAATGGAACTTGCCAGCGTTCCCGTGGCGCGCCTGGATTTTGTCACCGGAATCCCGCGAGCTTTTGCCGCCCTGGTGAAACGCCCCACGCTTTCGCTGTCCGGTGAATGATCTGGGAGGAACACGCCATCCGGAATTTGCGGCAAACCTTCCTTGCGTCCCGACACGCGGAAAATGGGCTCTACTTTGTCGTAATAAGGCGCAAGGTCTTCGTAGCCGAGCGGCCAGTTCTCGCCAAAGCCATCGTGATCCTTGCATCTGAACTCGTAATTGCTCATGCGCCAGGAAGCGCGGCCCCAAACTAATGTTTTGCCGCCCACCAGGCGAACCCGGACCCAGTAATAAGGATCGTTCGGGTCGTAGGTATAGGGGTTCTGTTTTTCATCTGCCCACAGATTGGCATTAAACTCGCTGGCTTGCGTGACATGCGGAAACCGTCCTGGTTTCCCAAAACCGCGATACGGCAACTCATACACTTTCTTGAGCGCCCGGTCTCTCGTGTAATTAATAACCGGACCGGCATCCAGCATTAAACACGAGATCCCTTTCTTCGTCAGCGTATAAGCAACCGTGCCCCCTGAAGCGCCCGAGCCAATAATCAGAACATCATATTTGCCAGTCATGCTGCTACTCGATAGGGAACCAATACATACCTAATCCGCCCGCGCTACGCACGCGTTTGGACATCACGTGAACCCACTCATACGAACTCTGAGTTGCCTGCAAAATGTCCTGTTTGGCCGTTCGCAGAAATCCGGTAAACTGATCCGGTTTTGCTGTCCAGGGCGCGCAAAGTGGAGCAAGAAGTTGAGCCGCCTGTTCCGGGCTGACCTCCGCAAACGGCAAATGAAACCCACTCTGAGCGCGGCTGTTCAACTCGTCCAAACCGCGCCGGTATAGTTCCTGGCGATCCGCCGGTGATTCGTTGATGAGAAAGTCAATGAACTCCGGCGCTCGCGCTTCGATCGCGCCGGGCGTTCCGTCGATGGCGGGCGCGATCAGTCCGCTCAAGCGCCGCAACGCCGCCAACTGCGCCGGCGAGAAAAAGGACGGAACCGTGCCCCCCGCCATGTCAGGAATGGTGGATTCAATCACCGGAATCTCTTCCACCGCAGCCGGACTAGGCTTCGGTGGAATCACGGGCGGCTGCGCCTTCAATAAAGAGGCCGCCGGCAACGCAGCAAAGGTTTGCAGAATCTGTCTACGCTTCATAAACCCAACACGGACAAAATATCAAAACGATCAGCAGCACTCCCAATTATCGGCTGACAGCTACAGAGCCGCGCACCGGCGCGGACTTCATCCAAGCCTCTGTTTCCGCCCACGGCAACACACCCGCTACCGCTCCTAGCTTTTGAACGCTCAGCGCCGCCACGGCATTCCCAAAACGTCCGGCTTCCGCCCAGGACGCGCCACCCTGCCGGGCCGCCAAAAATCCCGCCACAAAACAATCACCCGCGCCGGTCGTGTCAATGGCACTCACGTCAAAAGCAGGGCAAATGACTTCGCTGTCCTCGGCATAAATAGCGCAGCCCCGCCCGCTCAGCTTCATCACAGCCGTGCGGACGCCTTTGTTTAGCACAACCGCCGCGCCCGTGGCCGGATCTTTCGAGCCGGTCACCATTAGCGCCTCATCCTCATTCATAAAGAGGATGTCAAGCTGCGGCAAACACTCTTTGAGCGTCCGCATCCACTCACCCTCCGCGTCCCAGTTGGTGTCGAGCGACGTGGTGAGTCCCGCCCTTCGGGCACGGCGCAGCATCTCCGGCCCATGCACGCGCAGATTCGGCAAAAGAAACAGACTCGCCAGATGATAATGTGAACAATTCTCACAAAGCTCCGGCGCAAACTCAATCGGCTCACGAAATGCTTCCAGACTGGCCCCCAGCCTATGCAGAAACTGGCGGTTACCGGAACTGTTGACCAGAACCACGGTAGCCGCCGTGGGCAAATCCACTCGCCCGATCGCGCCCGTATCCACTCCCGACTCGTGCAATTCCTGGAGAACAAATCCGGCCTGCGCATCATTTCCCACCATGCCCAACAGGCGAACCGAGATTCCTAAGATCGCCAGGGCGCGTGCCGTATTCGCTCCATTGCCGCCCACGTGATACTCCAGGGACTGCGCCCAGCGCGTTGTTCCCCACGCTGACTCGTCAAAGGGCCGCACCAGCGTGTCATAGATGATGCTTCCCGAACACAGGACGCCCGGCGCTTTTGTCATGCAAGCTGTTCTTTGAGCGCTTCCACGCCGGGTGGCGGCAACATCGGCGCCAGACGGGCCATGCTGCCCTGCGCCAGAACCACCTGTAATACCTCCACTAATACCGGCGTGGTGTGAATGGCAAAAACTGTTTTCATCGGCTTATTCTTTTATGACACGAAGATTGGCGGATCGCATTTATCGCATGTCCATAAAAGTACTCACTCCCGAAACTTGTGTCCCCGATTCGGATGCTCCCATTGCCAGCCGTCTCGAAACTGTAACCGCGCTCAAACAGGGAACGCGACATCGCAATCAACTCCCCAACGGCAGTAATTTCCGACTCGCTCAGGCTTCTCTCCAACGCACTTCCTCCACTGGCCCAACCACAAAACCCCAAACCACTGCGCCCGCTACCGCGATCAAAGCCGAGATAACAAACGCCGGCTTCGAAGACCCGCTCGTTTGGACGATGACTCCCGCCAGGAAGGGAGCAACAATACCTGATAAATTCCCGATGCCGTTCTGTAAACTGGTCCAACGTCCCGCCATGGACGGCCCCGCCAATGTTTGCGTGATCGCCCAGTGATTCGACGTATACGCGCCAAACGCCATGCAGGCAAGAATAAGCAGCGCAATCGAAGCGGCTACGCTTGCCACAAACGCCACCGGCAGGATCACTGACGAGAGTCCCAAGCCGCTCACCACCACTGATTTTCGAACAATCGTCGGCGAAACTCCGCGCGCAATCAGCCGGTCGGAAAGCCATCCCGCCGACACTGTCGCGACCGCAACCGCCGCCAATGCCGCCGAAACCACATTAGCCCTACTGGCGATGCT
>CAXUBB010000121.1:3395-4630 GCA_964249105.1 uncultured Bryobacteraceae bacterium
CACCGTCGTAATGGCAACGGCTGCTAATGCTACGGAAACCACGTCTGTCATTTTAATAATGCTGAAGCCGCGCTCATGAACCAGGTAAGATGGAACCCACGTCAGCAGAAAAAACCAAAAATAATTTCCGCAAAAATGACCAAGAAAAGTGCCCCAAGCCGAACGCAAACGAAACATCTGGGCCACTGGCCGGGATGTCTGAGGGACGGCGGCGGAGGGGATAGATAACCGAAGCGAAAACCAAAGCCAAGGAACGACCCAAGCCAAACTGCAAAGCCCAAGCATGATGAAGAACCAGCGCCAGCCCAGCCGTCCCAGCAGCAAGCCTCCCAGAAATGTTCCAAAAGCAGGACCCAGTTTCGACCCGGCATCCAGGAAAGCGTTGGCGCGGCCCCGGTGATGCTGCGGAAGCTGCGCGGCAAAAATACGCGAGTAGCACGGATAAGCCAGGGATTCCCCGGCGCCCAAAAACAATCTCGTCACATAGATAGCGGTAAACCCTGAAAGCACGCCAGTTGCAATGGTGGCCAGCGACCAGATCAAAAATCCGGCGGTAAACACGAGAGAAACGGGAAAGCGATCCGCCAGCCAGCCGGCGATTCCAAAGAGCTGAAGCAGCGAGTAAGTCCAGAAAAACGAGGACAAGAGAGAACCAACCTGCGCCGGCGAGAGCGACAGTTCTTTCTCCAGAAGCGGCGCGGCAAGAGAAAGATTGCTGCGGTCAATATAGTTGATAAAGATCGAAGTAATTAACAAAACAAGAAGCGTCCACTCTGACCGGGACATCCGGCGTGCTGTTATGGCGGAGAGGGACATCAGTTATGAGAATCTTGAAACCAGGACTGCCAGGACGTGGCCGAACGCAGCAGTTCATTGATGGCGCGAACGTTCTGCAAACCTGCGGTGCGCAACCAATCTATCAAAGCATCAGAATCAAACTCGGAAGCCAACCGGGCGTAAGCAGGCACCCCGTGCTGCCAATTGGCGCGCCCGCAAAGCACGCCGGAAAAACGCGCCTTCGCGCGGGTGGCAAGCCGCAAGGACTCTAAAAACTCCGGACTGCTCACCCCGGCGCTCAAATAAATATAAGGACGCCGCGCCGTCGCATCCGCCACGCGAAACCATTCCAGCGCCTCATCCAGTCCGTAAGCCCGTTGTCCCGTATAAATCGCGCATCCCTCTACGTAAGCTGCGATCACCGGAAACTCCACCTTCAAAATATCGACCTTATAAAT
>CAXUBB010000121.1:4640-5031 GCA_964249105.1 uncultured Bryobacteraceae bacterium
CTTTGGAGAACTCCGCAATCGTATCAATGACCCACTGCGGCTTTCGCCTCGCAAATTCCAGGTCGCGCCCATCAAGGCCATTAGGATCATAAACCACCGGCTCCAAGAAAAACGGCATGTCGAGAGCGTCGCACTCGTTCCCAATCCGTTCAATCAAAGCGCACTTCCGGTCATTGGCGGCTGGAACGTCATGCGGCGCATAATGGAGCAGAATTTTAATCC
The DNA here is from genome assembly GCA_964249105.1 of uncultured Bryobacteraceae bacterium. Classification (GTDB taxonomy): domain Bacteria; phylum Acidobacteriota; class Terriglobia; order Bryobacterales; family Bryobacteraceae; genus Bog-105. The sequence goes on from CAXUBB010000121.1 coordinate 4,863, forward strand.
CTTGCGCTCCCAGATCGCGCAACCGCCGCACCGATTGGTCCGGCAACAGGGCGAGCATTCGGTGAGGGCGCGGATTCTCATATCCGTCCATCTCATAGGCCAGCAGCAAACCACAATTCCTTGCCCGCTCTTTCGCCGCTGAAATGCCATACTCCGGGTCAAGCAAAAC
>CAXUBB010000121.1:5041-12458 GCA_964249105.1 uncultured Bryobacteraceae bacterium
CCCGTTACAGCCGCTTTGAACTCCATCAACCGCTCATCCGTAATCTCCCCAAGATCAGCTCCGGCCGCATGGGCAATCATGCGACGCAAACTTTTGCGCTGATCAATCGCCAGCGCGGCAATTACGCCCGAAGGAGTTGAGAGCGCTTGGAGCCGTGTACGTTTTGAACTGGAGAGAACTAAGGAAGACATTGCCGGATTGTACGTGTCACAGTAGCATACAAAAGACCCTGCTGCCTGCTTGCTTTCTCATACTCCGGCGCATAACGTTAAACTGCTGTAAAATCATCTAACCATGAGACAAACGCTATCCAGGGCAAAGCATTTAACGTTTCAGTTACGCTATGCGTGCCTGTTTGGGCTATTCCTGCTGCCCAGTTATGGAGCGCTCATCACTTACACAAACCGGCCTGCATTCAACGGCGCCGCTCCCGGTCTGCTGACCGACACCTTCGCGGCGGGTCTGGTCAGCCCAGAGAGCGTAACCTCCTGCAATGGACCGCTTAGCAGCAACTTCGGCAGCACGTGCTTCCCGGCAAGCGGCCTTTTACCCGGCGCGCTGTACAGTTCGACATCGGGAACCATGGCTCTGCTCGGAGTCGGATTCATCGGCAATACCAGCAACCTGCTTGGGCCGAATCTGTTCAGCGATACGCTGACTCTTACCTTTATGCAAGCAAGCGCGGTCGGCTTCGACGTGTTTGCCGGTCCCAATCCGGGAGATGTATTGATTTCGGTTTACAGCCCGGCGAATGCGCTTCTGGGCAGTTTTACGGCTGCGGCGTCAGCCAGTGGCGGTTTTTTTGGAGTCGTTTCCAATACGGGCTTAATCGGACACATTAACGTCAATAGTCAAGCATCTCCTCCGGGCGAAGTGATCGGCGATGTCTCGTTCGGGGTGCCTTCCGTGCCTGAGCCGTGCTCGCTGTGGCTATCGAGCGCGGGTCTTATCGGAATAGCGCTCTGGCGCAGGCGCTCGCTTCGCAGTCGATAGCTGATTGGTCCTCAGCCTTGACCCGGCAGCGCTGCCGCTCCTGGGCCGCCTACCCGGATGACGCGCGGAACTCGATTCTCCGCTTTCGGCAGGACGGGAAACTTGGCGTGTGGTTCGGTCTGGTACCAATAAGCCGTCGAGAAAAAATTATCCGACCGATGGTTGGCATGCCCGTGTTCAATCGTGACCTTTAGACTTTTCTCAAAAGTGATAGGGCTTTCGGTGTGCCAACGGTATAAACAATAGCGCCCGCCCACCTTCTCCGGACTGGCAACGTACGGCGCGCCATTGTGCATATAACCAAACGGCTGAATTCCAGTCACCCCGCCGAAATTCCAGGCCCCGTTATAGTAATCTTCCGTTCCGGTTCCCGTGATGGCCGGTTTGCTGTCATCGTCAATAAAGATCATCTCGTCACCCTCGCCAAACCATCCATCCTGGTTTTGCAAAACCGCCTGAGTCACCCCAACGAAATGGCCCCGCCCTTGCGCCTCTAAAAAGACGTAGTTGCCTTCCCCCAGTAAGTTTTTTTTGTCATTCACGGCTGTGACGTACTCGTTGTTCCAATCATCCGTCCATCCCCGGCACGGCGTCGCCTGACGATACTGGGCATGAAAATAACCCATGTTGGCCGGAAGCTCCGGCATGGTGATGTAGTCGATGTTGTAGTAGAAGCTATCGGTCGGACGCTTCCCTTCATTAGTTACCGTCACGCGCGCCGATTTTGCGAACGGCATGGGAAAATAAGCGTTCAGCGCTTTAATTGAAGAAACCGTCGTCAGCGCCGATTGATAAGGAAAATACTCTCCCAGACCCAGCCCAAAGAAATCACCCACCGGCGTCTCCACCGAAGGCTCCGTCTCGCCATCCCAGTACGCCCGCAGAACCAGCTTTTTCAAATGCTGGTCTTCATGCGAGTTGATCGTGAACCAGATATGCGTGATTGTGCCCGGCCCGTTTGCCTCCAGCAGCGGAATCGTCTGACCTGTTGCGATCTTTGCGAAATCCGCATTGCCGCCTGTACGGTCAAAACTGGAAGACCGGCGCGTTTGATAGGGTCGTAAAGCCGCCAGTTCCAGCAGGGAAGAAGAATGTTGCGCTTCCGGCGAGGATGGTGTCTGCCCGGATAAAGCTAAGCCGTTTGCGCCTAAGAAAGCAGCGGACGCGGCGGATCGGAAAAATCTGCGTCTCCGCACTCCCGTGATAGTCTCGTTCGGTTGCATAATTGAACCATTACATTATTCGTAATTTGATGCTTAGTCAACTTGTTTCTGCGCGCCTTCTCCGAACCGCCTCCGCTTTTTGCCTTTTCACGGCATTAGCTCTGGCCGCTCCTCTGCGTAACTGGACACAAAGCCTTTGGAAAGCTCAGTGGATTGCCTGCCCGGACGCCCCCGAGCGCGACGCCGGTGTTTTCCACTTTCATAAAGTCATTAACCTTCCCGTTCCCCCTACCAGCTTCCTTGTTCATGTCAGCGCTGATAACCGCTTTATTCTTTATGTGAACGGCAAGCAGCTTGGCATGGGACCCGCCAGCGGCGACCTCTTTCATTGGCGCTACGAAACCTTTGATCTTGCGCCGCTATTGCACGCTGGAGATAACATCATCGGCGCAACCGTCTGGAACTTCGGCACAAAAACGCAGGTCGCGCAAATGAGTAACCAGGCAGGCTTTATTCTGCAAGGCGATGGTGAACTCGAACAAACCGCCAACACAGACGCCACCTGGCAAGTGGAACTTGAAAACGGCCATCGCCTGATACCCGTAAGCTTCGGGCCGGCTCTTCATACCTATTACGCGGGACCACCCGGCGAAATGATTGACGGGCCAAAGTATGACTGGACCTGGAACACCGTATCCCAAACAGAAGCATCCGGCAAATGGAAAGCGGCAAGGGTAATCGGCGCGGGCGCGCCACGCGCCAGCGAGGACGCGCCCACCTCCTGGATGCTGACTCCCGATCCGCTCCCGCCTACGGAGAACAAACCCCTCTCTCCTGGTCATGTGGTCCAGTTTTCCGGCATTGCCGAGCCGAACCTGCAAAAATCTTTTACCGTTCCCGCCAACTCCAAAATCTCTGTGTTGCTGGATGCGGGCGCACTGACCACCGCCTATCCTGAACTGACGCTGAGCGGCGGTTCCGCTTCTCGCGTGCGAATCACCTATGCCGAAGCCTTGTTTGACGAACAGCGGCATAAAGGCAACCGCAACGAGGTAAAAGGCCGCCATATAGAAGGCGTCTACGACGAATTCATCGCGGACGGAAGCAGCCATCGCGCTTTCAGCCCGCTGATCTGGCGCACCTGGCGTTACCTGCAACTCGACATCACCACGGGCGACGAATCCCTGACCGTTGACGCCGTTAAAGCCGAGTTCAGCGCCTACCCGTTCCATGAGGAAGCCTCTTTTTCCTCGGATGATCCGGCGTTGTCGAAGATCTGGGAAGTCGGTTGGCGGACCGCCCGACTTTGCGCTCACGACACCTACATGGACACGCCCTACTACGAGCGTCTGCAATACGTCGGCGACACGCGCCTGCAAGCTTTGATCTCTTACGCGGTAGCCGGCGATGACCGGCTTGCCCGCCAGGCGATTGATACGATTGATAACTCGCGCACTCCGGAAGGCATCACGGAAAGCCGCTTTCCTTCCGCGCTGCCGCAATTTATTCCGCCTTTTTCCTTGCTCTGGGTCGGCATGATCCACGATTTCTGGATGCATCGGCCTGACCCGGATTTCGTGCGTGCCCGCCTGCCCGGAACAAGAACCGTTCTGGATTGGTTTCTGGCTCATCAGCGCCCCGACGGACTGCTCGGAAAACTTCCCTGGTGGGATTTTGTGGACTGGACAAAGGACTTTGCGAGCGGAGTGCCGCCGCAGGACGAAGGAGGCGGCTCGTCGGTAATTACTTTGCAATTCGTGGAGGCTCTGCGCAACGCCGCCGAACTGGAGCGCTCTCTCGGCGATCCCGTGCGCGCCCAGCGATACGCTGAAGCCGCCGGGAAAGCCGCGCGCGCTATTTATGCGCTCTGCTGGAACAAGAACAATGGCCTCATTGCCGACACACCTAGCCAGACGCATTACAGCCAGCACGCCAACGCCTTGGCGGTATGGCTGGACGTCATCCCGCGCCAAGAGCAAACACCCGTTATGAACAAGGTACTAACGGCGGACAATCCATCTATGTCAAGGGCCAGTTACTATTTCACTTACTACATTGCTCGCGCTCTCGAACATGCCGGCCTTGCAGATCAATACATATCCCTCTTGCGGCCCTGGCGTCAAATGCTCGATCTCGGCTTGTCAACCTGGGCGGAAAACCCCGAACCGACCCGATCCGATTCCCACGCCTGGAGTTCGCATCCCGACTACGATCTGTTGCGCCTGGTAGCGGGCATACGCTCCACCGCGCCCGGCTTCTCAAAGTTTGTGATTGAACCGCACCTCGGCCTGCTGCACACCGTGAAAGCATCCATGCCGCATCCCCAAGGACGCATCAACGTATCCTTAGCCGTGTCGGCAAGCGGCACAAATGCCGATATTACTTGCCCCGAAGGAGCGGAAGCTCATCTTCTCTGGCGCGGCAAATCATACCCGCTACACGCTGGGTCGCAAACTCTCCATCTGCCCTGAAGCGAAGACAGTGTTATTACAAAAACATGGCTTTTGTTCCCGGACCTAGCGAATGGATGATGTCCCATCTCGATGACGTCCCCAACCAGACGCTCAAATTTTGTAGCCTGTCCGATTTGACCGTTCTTGATCTCGGCTGCGGCGACATGCTGGCCGATTTCGGATTGCTGGTTCGAGGTCCTCGGCACATCACGGGCCTGGACGTTTGGAAGCACGAAAGCAGTATCGTCGAGCACGCGGCCAGTCGTATCCGCGACGCGGGCTTGCCCCTGCCAAAAGATTACGCATCAAAAATAAGCTACGTTCCTTACGATGGCTTGATTTTCCCATTCGAGGCCAATCAGTTTGATCTTGTTTTCTCGTGGTCCGCGTTTGAGCACATTCCTGACGTGCCGCAAGCGCTGAATGAAATTCGCAGAGTGGTAAAACCGGAAGGACGCGTTTTTCTCCAGGTGTATCCCTGGTTTCCCAGTTTTTGGGGAAGTCATCTGACCGACTACGTCGACGAGCCGTTCTTTCATTTGAACCGTCCCTTGGATTGGGTTCATGAGCAACTGCAAAAGTATGCGCGTTCCCATCCCGACAATGCTGATTTCGTCCTAGGCCACATGTGGAAGGAGTATCAAACACTCAATAAGCATTCGGCCAATATGTTTTTAGCGGATGTAATAAAAGCTGGTTTCTGTATCGAACGAATGGAAGCCATACTGCGTCTTGAGCATCTGGAATCAGTGCCTGCCGGGGTTTCAATAGGCGATGTCATGGCGGCGGGAACCTATCTGCTGCTCAGGCCCGCAAAGTAAGACGAGCGCATGCAGCCAGTACAATCCCACCCTTGGACTCTTGTGCCGGAAGAAGCCGTCGCTCTACAAAGGAAATTGGCGGCGCTGGTCAGTACCGAAGACAGACTGCCCGAGCCGATTAAAATCGTGGCTGGCATAGACGTCGCTTACAATGATACGCAAGCCTTCGCCGCTGTTGTTCTGATCGAGACTGACACCGGCAAAGTGCAGCAGGTTGTTTCCGCGGATACGCCCGTTCAGTTCCCCTACGTGCCGGGGTTGCTCTCCTTCCGGGAAGTACCGGCTATCATGCTTGCCCTCGAAAAGCTGCCCGTGCGCCCCGATCTTGTCTTGTGTGACGGTCAAGGCATCGCCCACCCGAGACGCTTCGGAATTGCTTGTCACATCGGCGTGCTCTTTCACCCGCCCACTAGGGGCGGCCAAAAAACACGATAAACCCCAAAAGCCGACGACCCCGCCCCAACAAAAGGAAGCTACAGCGAATTAATACACAAAAGAGAAATGATAGGAGCCGTCCTGCGAACCCGCGACAACGTGAACCCTCTATACATATCGCCGGGCCATCGTATTTCCATTCCCACTGCTCTCCATTGGGTCTTAAAACTTACGACCCGTTATCGTTTGCCGGAACCCACTCGCTTGGCGGATCAACTCGTAGGCCAAATCAAAAGGAAAACAATCGGATAATTACAGCGCGCTACCTCCCGCACGTATACTGACAAAGGGCTGTGTAAACGCTGACATGTTCGAACGTTACACCGAAAAAGCGCGCCGCATTATCTTCTTTGCGCGGTATGAAGCCAGCCAGTTGGGAAGCCCCTATATTGAGACCGAGCACCTGCTGCTGGGCCTACTGCGCGAGGATAAAGCGCTGGCGAACCGTTTCCTGGAGAACCACGCGGTTATTGAATCCATTCGCAAGCAAATCGAAGCGCACACGCCCGTCCGTGAAAAGACTCCAACTTCTGTCGATCTGCCCTTAACGCACGAGTGTAAGCGCGTGCTCGCCTATGCAGCCGAAGAAGCGGAACGGTTAAAGCAACAACACATCAGTTCCGCGCATCTGCTCCTCGGTTTGATGCGCCAGGAGCAAACCTTCGCCGCTCAGATGCTGACTGAACGAGGACTTCGGTTGCAGACAATACGGGAAGAGATCGCTCATTGGGCTGCCGCCATGAACGCAAGCGCTCCGGCTAGTGTCAGCAATCTTGAAACCGCGCGGCAGTATCTAAAGGCGATCGAGGAGGGCGCGACCGGACCAGTTTTAGCCGCTTTCTTCGACTCGGAGATTATATACAGAGAGTACCCGAACCGCCTTTCTCCGAAAGGCGCAAGCTACCGCCTTCCCTCCCTGCTCGAAGCCGCGGAAAAAAAGGAAAAAACCTGGTCAAGCCAAAGTTACACAATCTTACACGAAACAGCAGCAGGCAATCAGGTGGTTTTTGAAGCGCTTTGGGAAGGAACTTTGGCCATTCCCGTGGAATCACTGCCGCCCGGCGCTACTTTGCGGGCGCACATTGCCATTATTCTGGAGTTCCGCAACGGAAAAATTCTCACGCAGCGCAACTACGAGTGCTTTTACCCGTTTGGAGTGTAAATCGCATATCAGTCAGCGTACAGGTAAGAAACTTTTGTGCCTCGAAGACCGGTTGCGGTGCGCCGGTACAGCGTGACGCTCCAGCCCGCCTCCCACTGCTCCAAAATTAACTCTCCTTCTGAAGAGAAGCGGTTCAAAACGGTATGCCAGCAATTTGCGCACACCGATTTTGCGGTGGCCGCAGGCAAGGAAAGGCGATCTTTTTTGCTGAGAAGAAAAGCGGAAGCTTGTGCTTTATGAAAGAGCCCACTTTCATGGGCGGCGACGCGGGCAATAACGCCAACGCGCACAACGGGGTTTTCTATTCCCCATTGCTCGATATACCGTTCAGCCGTCACGTGAACTTTATCAGCGCCTCCTAAGCTTGACTTTATCCAAATGAGTGGAGGG
>CAXUBB010000122.1:0-12352 GCA_964249105.1 uncultured Bryobacteraceae bacterium
CTTAAATTCAGAGCTTTCCGGTATAATCTAACACTAGATCTAGTTCTTCGGAGGAAGACAGAAATATGCGATTAAAACGATCATTTCTCACCGGACTGCTCATGGCACCGGTTTTTCTTTTGACTAATGTCGCTAGCGCCGCTCCTATTACGGGCCAGGCAAATATTGCCGGGAACGTGGATGTGAGTGGAACTAGCATTACCTTCCAACCTACTTTCACTACGACGTCCGGAGCTGCGGAAACAGGCTCATTTTTGGGCTTAACGGGCGGAACGATCCAAAGCTTAACGAACGGACCCGCTACTGGAACGTTGGCTGTTCCGGTTACGCAGTTCGTCAGCTTTACGACTGGAGTGGCTGCTCCGGTTTATTTCGATCTGACGTACATTGCTCCTGGGGTGGGAAACTTAGCCGGCTGTTTCAGTGCGGCACTAGGATCTCAATGCACCCCAACCGGTTCGCCGTTCACGCTGTTTCAACTGTCCAGCAACACTGTGATTGCGTCGCTACAGTTTAACGGTAATGGCTATACCGGCACATCCGGTTCTGGAACCACGCCGACAAATGCTATCTTCTCGACACAAACCGCTTTAAACGGCACAATTCCTCAGATCTATACTCAACTGGTGGCCGGTCAAACGTTAACGGGGATCACCTACTCAGCTTCCTTCAGTGCTGCGGCCGCTGTACCGGAGCCGGCTTCTCTACTGTTGATGGGAGTCGGCTTGATCGGTGCTGGTTTGCTCGCCCGCCGCAAATTACACAATTAATGCGCTAAATAGGTTTACTTCAGTTGATGTGCCGGAATCTTGTGCTAAGCAAGATTCCGGCATTTTCACGTTTAACCGCTTTATCCGCAGAACACTGGCTTAAGTTGTAGCAATCTGCTCTGTTCAGGGATAAATTCAGCGGTTAATGTCATGGACGGCATATCACGCGCTGCGGACAGAACAGGAACTTTCTTTAAAGTCGCCTTGAGCTGGTCGATCAAAGGCAAAAACCTCTGCGCTGGCGTCCGGTAATCGAAGCGGAGCAATTCCATTGTGCAGTCGTACTCGGGGTCATAGTAGCTTGGCAGCATTTCTCCCCCTAACTCAAAGCTGGAACCACCCAGCCTACGCAGCATGGACGAAGAGCTGTGGCGAACCGTGGCGGTGCAGGAACCCAAAGCACCACCCCATAGCTGACCAAGTGCAAAAGAGCCTACCAGTATTTCCAGAGCTGCCCGTGTGCCGCGCCATTCTTCAGCTAACGCCCAGCCTCCCACTTCCACATAGGACAGCCTCCCCTCACGAACCCGTCTCAAGTCTCCCTCAACAGCCCTGCGCACCCGCTCAGCCCAGGAGGAATCTTTTGCCAAAGCTGAGTGCGAAATCCGCAAACGGTGATAAGGAACGCTGCTGGGGTGGAGCAGGTATTTGGCGCAACCAATGACTTCCTTTGTCTCGTCTACCAGCAGCAGGTGCCAGCTCTGCTCATCGGCAGGCATGTGAAATCTGCCCTCGCGATCCAAATCGCACGGTTTAATGGCGTTGTCCTTCAAATACACGCGGCCACGCAGCCTCTGCATGGAACTTAAATAATGGCTATAAAGTTGCTCATCGTGATTTGCGCGGGCAAATTCGTGACTTGGAAGCGAGTAGCAGGGGGCGAGAAGCTGAAATGAACAGTGTTGTCCCATGGCAGAGGTATTTGGACTCCAAATGTTAAAAGTTTTTTTCTTGCGTGTCGGCGAGCTTATTCAAAACTTCAGCCCGGACCCGGCATATGAATGAACTAGAGAAATAAACAGTTTTCATCATTGTATACCGTCTGGATATGAGAGACCAAGAAAATTTGCCGATGGTGGTGAAATCTTTAGCCGATCACATAGCAATATAAATTAGAAGTGGGGCCGGAGGTTGGAAATTCTTACATGTCTGCTGCTACAATTGCTAGTCAAGCACAAGGTGCAGGCCAGTGCTTTTTAAGATGGTCTGATGGTCCTGAGTTGCCGATTCGGGAAGAGCCTGTAGAAGTCATTGAGGTGAGCTCTTCGGAGCCGGTTATCCGTAGCGCGCTGATGGTAAGTGAAGAGACCAAGGTTTTTCTTATCGGAAGCGGGTATTCAGGAAATGGAATTGTTCGGTCCTGCCAAAGAGAGGGGAACAGCTTTCTGCTTACCATTCGTATTAATACCGAGTACATGCAACCGGAGCTGCCTCCACTCTATGACCCCGGCCTGTTCGCAGTTGACAGTTTTCTGACTGAAGAAGAAGAGGCTAAGATTCTCGCAAGCCTCAATAACGATTCTGATCTCGAAGAGAGCGATTACTAAAGTTAAGTGCAGAGTGCGGTGGGTACTCGCGGGCGGATAAGTGGTGGACGCTAGTGGACTCGAACCACCGGCCTCCGCTGTGTGAAAGCGGCGCTCTAACCAACTGAGCTAAGCGTCCAAGATCTAACGAGCCGTAAGCTGACGTTCCTATTGTAATCTACCGCCGTAGTTTGCCGATATGCGACAGTAGCCTCATGATCCACCATCCTTTTCGCATGCTATACAGTGATATCGGCGGCGTTCTCGGTACCAATGGCTGGGACACGCCTTTGCGGCAGGAACTCTGCGCGCGCTTTTTACTGGATCATGGCGAAATCGAGAGTAGGCACCGTCTCATGTTCGATAGTTATGAGCGGGGCTTCCTGACCTTTGAAGAGTATTTGCGGCACGTATTCTTTGCAACCGCTCGTAATTTCGCTTGGGAGGACCTGCGCGATTTCACCTACGCCGCTTCGACGCCGTGGCTGGAAAATATTGAATTTTTCAAACGGGTAAAAGCGCATAACGGCCTGAAGATGGCGTTGATCAGCAACGAAGGGCAGGGAATTACCGAACATCGGATTAGGAAGTTTGGCTTGCGGGAATTGGCCGACTACATGGTCATCTCACATTACACTCACTTGCGAAAGCCGGACCGCGAGATTTGGCGGTTAGCGCTACAGCTAGGCGGTGCCGCGCCACAGGAATCGATTTACATCGATGATAGGGAAATGTTCGTCAACGTTGCCGCGGAACTGGGCTTTACTGCGGTCCACCACACAACGCTAATTAAAACGCAGGCGCATCTGAAGCAATTGGGTTTGATTGTTGACGGAGAGTCGAATAGTACTGCTGTTGACTCTCCGTCATAAGCCTTACTTTTTTAGCTGTTTGTTTACTTCGTCCCAGTTCACCACGTTCCACCAAGCGGCAATATACTCGGGTCGCCGGTTCTGGTACTTCAGGTAATAAGCATGCTCCCACACATCCAATCCGAGTACAGGCGTTTTACCCTCCATCAGGGGACTATCCTGATTAGCGCTCGATATAATCTCGAACTTGCCGCTGCCGTCTTTCACCAACCAAGCCCAGCCGGAGCCAAAACGCCCAGTAGCGGCGGCATTGAATTTTTCCTTAAATGAGTCAAAGCTGCCGAAATTTGACGTAATAACGCTCTCAGCATCACCCTTCGGAGAGCCTCCGCCCTGGGCTGAAAGCAAATTCCAAAACAAAGAGTGGTTCGCATGACCGCCGCCATTATTACGGACAGCGGTTCTGATGGATTCCGGCACGGAGTTCAGATTCGCCAGAATCTCGTCAATGGATTTGTTCTGGAGGTCCGGCGCGGACTCAAGAGCCTTGTTCAAATTGTTGACATAGGTTCCATGATGTTTATCATGATGAATTTCCATTGTGGTCTTATCAATATGCGGTTCCAGCGCATCCGCGGGATAAGGTAACGGAGGAAGTGTGAATGCCATGGTAATCTCCTAAATTGCTTTCTTCTTTTACTACTCTGCCGGTTATGATGTTTCGGGCGGGGTAAATGCGTCAGAGAAGCTTGCCTTCGAAGCGCGGGAAAAGACCCTTTGCCCGGCCACAACCGTTTCGATAATCTCCAGCGCGGCGGCCTCTTCAGTCCACCGGAACCTGACAAAATCCGCTTTCTCGCCGGGAGATAATCCGCGCTGCCGCCCGGCGATTCTGCCAACCCTTGCCGGATTCACGGTTGCCATGGCAATCGCTTCTCGTAAGGAAAGACGGCCCAGGCGCACTGCGTTCGAGATTGCCCGATCCATGCGCAGCGCTGAACCAGCCAGACGGTCGCTACCCTGCATGACCACGCTGCCGTTCGGGAGCAGCTCTACATGAACTTGCCCTAATTGGTACGGTCCCGGCAAACACATGGCGGGCATGACCGCGTCAGTGACCAGCACGGAGCGCTCGACGCCCTTGGCGCGAACAGCGGAACGAAAGAAGGATGCCGGTATGTGAATGCCGTCAACGATAAAGCTGGCTGTCAGCCGGTCTTCCGCCAATTGCTCCCATATGTAATTCTGAGTTTTCGGAAGAAGCGGGTGCGCTGCATTGCCAAGGTGTGTGGACATCGTTGCTCCCGCCTCCACCGCAGCCGCGATCTGTTCCGGCGTCGCTTTTGTGTGCCCGATGCTCGCAACCACTCCCGATCGGACGAGTTCCCGGATATAGGCCGGACTCCCCTCCCATTCCGGAGAGACCGTCACCAGCCGGATCTGGCCGTCAGCGGCTTCCTGCCAGCGGTGAAACTCCTGAACATCGGGTGGACGGATATGCTCCAGGGGATGCGCCCCGCGTGGCCCGTTTTCACTTGCGATGTGCGGACCTTCAATGTGAAAGCCTTCCATTGCGTGCCCCTCCGCCATTCCGTGACGAAGGAACTCTTGCTTCGCGGCAGCGAGATTGCGTACGGCGCCTACAATCCGGTTTTCTGAACCAGTGATCACAGTCGGAAAGAATCTAGTGACTCCCGTGGTAAAGATCGTACGGATGGATTCGGCAATTTGCTCGGATTTCGCTTGGGGATCGTTATAGTCAACACCCGCAAAACCGTTGACCTGTAGATCAATAAAACCGGGGGATAGGAAATCGTGGTCCCCCCGAGGCCGGATCAGCTCATCCACATTGGTGATGCTTTGGTTGAAGTCAACCTGGAGAACGGCGGAAGCGCCCGGCGAGCGTCCGACAATGGAATTTAAATCAGACAAATCTTCTTACACCGTCACCGGTTCAGTTTCCCGAACACTGCTGACGTAAGTCAGCCAGCCAAACTCGTCTTCCCGCTTGCCCTGCACGATTTCAAAGAAGCGGCTTTGGATGCGCTCCGTAATGGGACCGCGATGTCCGGCGCCCACGGGAATCCGGTCAATGGAGCGAATAGGCGTTACTTCGGCTGCCGTGCCGGTGAAAAAAACTTCGTCCGCGATATACAGCAACTCGCGGGGAATGATCGTCTCGACTACAGGAAAATCGAGCTGCCGCGCCACCTTGACAATGGAATCTCGGGTGATACCGGGAAGAACGGAAGCCCCAAGCGGCGGAGTCAATACTTTGCCGTCTCGAATCACAAAAATGTTTTCTCCCGATCCCTCACTCACATAACCGGCTTCGTCGAGAGCAATTCCTTCCGCATAGCCGTTAATGGAAGCTTCCATGCGGATCAGTTGCGAGTTCATATAGTTTGCGCCGGCTTTGGCCAACGCGGGCAGGGTATTCGGCGCGATGCGGTTCCAGGAGGAAACGCAAACATCCACGCCGTCGTTGATCGCTTCCTCGCCTAAGTAACGGCCCCAGGGATAACACGCGATATACGTTTCGACCGGGTTATTTTTGGGCAGCACTCCTACATCGCCGTAGCCGCGCAACACGATAGGCCGGATATAACAGGATTCCAACCTGCTTTCCCCCACTGTTGCCACAAGAGCGGACACCAGTTGCTCAACCGTGAAAGGAATTTCCATGCGGTAAATCTTGGCTGAATCGAGAAGCCGCCGCATGTGCTCCGCGGCGCGGAAGATCGCCGGTCCGCGATCCGTCAGATAACAGCGGATGCCCTCGAACACCGAACTGCCGTAACTCACTACATGCGAAAGGACGTGAATTTTCGCGTCATTCCAGGGAATAAACTTGCCGTTGTACCAGATCTTCTCGGTAGGCTGCAACATGTCTATGATTGTAGCGAGGACTGAGCATGGATACTGAGTCGCTGTCGCAAACGGAGTTTCTCTTGAGCCTGGATACTCCGCAACTGGTTGCGATCAATCCGCAAGAGTCCTATTTGAAAGGTTGGTTTGTGCCGCCGGCATTGGGGGAGACCTGGAGACTGATGGTTCTGGTGGACGGCAAAGAAGAACCTGTTTACACCGGGTTTCCGCGTCCTGACGTGGAGCGTCATCTCGGCGCGCCCGGAGCAGGGAAATCCGGTTTTGTGGCGCGCCTGCGGACTCCTCAACCTGGTCAACGAATCTCGCTCGCCGCGCAAATCGGCGGGTCAGTGCGGGAACTGGTCGGTGACCTGGGACGGCAGGAACGTCCCTCGCGGCTGGAAGGCAGCTCAGGTCACGAGAAAGTGTCTTCTTACCAGGAATGGCTCTTCGAACGCGAACCGCAACTGTTTCAAGCGGACTCGACAAGGCCCGCTTTAATTTCGGACCGCCCCCTCATCTCGGTGTTGGTCGAGTTTCAGGAGCGCCATATTTATTTCCTGAGCATGTTGTTGCGATCTCTTTCGGCCCAGGTCTACCGTGACTGGCAGTTGTGTATCGCGGGAGATTGGGACCCTCATTCCCCATTATTCCAATACCTCCAAGCTTTCGCCGCAACAGACGGCCGGTTGGCGATAGTTCCTTCCGGCTCCAAGGCGGATCATGCGCGCGCCTGGAATGCTGCTCTGGAGGCAGCGGCTGGCGAGTTCATTATTCCGGCGCGTCTTTACGACGAGCTTCACCCTTTCGCCCTGTGGGAGACCGTGGCGTCACTTCAGGGCAGGGAACTGGATATCATCTATTCCGACGAAGATGGGATCGATTTATTCGGGCAGCGTTGCCAGCCTCAATTCAAGCCGGACTTCGATGGCGAACGCCTCCTTTCAATCAACTACGTCGGTTATCTCACGGCCATCCGTCGCAATCTTGCTCGGCAATGCGGAGGATTCCGTTCCTTGCCGCTAGGCCCTCGGGAATGGGATCTGCTGCTGCGATGTGTTGAGCAGACTCAAGCGGATCGAGTGGCGCATATTGCCAAGCCGCTTTACCACGTGCGGACCCAGGAGGCTCTCCGTGAAGCAGGTGTTGCTCCCTCGTTCATCGAACCGGATGATCTGTGGCGAGTGGTTCGCGATCACGTAACACGAACCGGAAAAGATGCCGTTGCGCAAGCCGGTCTTGCGGCAAACACCGTTCGTCTGCAATATCGAAGCCCCAAAAGCGTGAGCACATCAATTTTTCTACGGGACGATGACGGCGTGTTCCAGGTTGCCGCGTTAGCTGAACTAGTCAATAAACATCGAGTGGAGTTCTATGGAATACTCAATGGAATTGTGCATCGGTTGCCGGAACCGCGAGATGGATCGAATCCAGCGCTCCGCCCTCCGCTTGTGACCCTGGCCGAGACGGCGGGCGACGTACTGGTGTTTATCAATCGTCCGATTGACCTGCTCAATCATTTTTTTCTTCAGGAATTAATTGCCCAGGCTCTCCGTCCGGATTGTGGCTTAGTGTCTGGTCTTTCGGTCGATTTGACTGGCCGTTTTATACATACTGGCTGCATTCGTGCCGATCAAAAGCAATGCGTGGATCCATTTGCGGGAACCGATTCTCGAAATAAAGCGCTAGGCAGGCATGTGCGCGTCGTGCGGTCAGTGGAAGCGATCTCCGATGAGTTCTTCGCAGTCCGCCGGGAATATGTGGAAGCGATCGGAGGTTTTACGCAGCTTGCGTCCTCCATGCCGCAGTTTGTTTGCTCCCTGGTGGAGCATGCTCATCGGCATCGATTGCAGGTTCTTGTCACGCCGTATTCGATTGGAAGTTTTGACCGTTTAGACGAGCAGCCGCCTCCAGCCCAGGCCGCGCACTTACTTGACAGCGCTATCGCTTATTGGAATGTGAATCTATCCGCGTTTTCCGATCCTTATAAGATCCTACAGTCTTGAAATAAGACGCAAAAGGAGCTGCTCCGCCACTCCCAGTAAATTGATACGGATAATCCCGCGAGAACATGGTGCGTTCAACGCCAACAATATCGATATCAATGGTTCTGTTCAGATAGGCGTGCTGAATATTCCGCTACCCCACTGCTGAACTTCTGACCCCAACTGGCAGGAATCAGGGCGCTTCGAGGCATTCGCTACGCACAGGCGTCCGATCCATCGCAAGCGCCTTTTGACGTTTTATCTTGGAGAACAGTCTCGATGAACCAGAAACCCGAAGAGGAGCGCCGGTCCTTTAGGGCTGGGAGGATGTCAAAATGTAAGCATTCATTGTGCAAGCGATTCAGGCCAAGCTATCTGTTTCTGATATACAGGAGGAGCCCTCACGGATTCAACTGCAAGTGTGCGCGTCGGATCTCGCGGAAAATTCTGATTCTCCGGCCTCTATTGCCGATATTGGGGTAGGTGACTGGCAGATGGTAGAACTCGCTTTGCCCGCCGTATCGAGAACACTACAGATCCGGCCGGCCCGTCGCCCTTGCGTCATTGAAATTCGCGAGATTTCAATTTACTCTCGTGAGGGCGGAACTATATGGGCTGCCAAAACCCTACCGGAGTTGCAGGCTTTGCCGGTGACGGGATCTTTCATCGTATTGCCTGCAAGGGATTGTTGCCTTTTCTTTAACTTTGGATTTGACCCGGCTTGGGTGCTGCCCTCTTTGGACGAGCCTGCCGCCGCTCTTAAAATTGTGCTCTGCATCCGAAAAGATTTTGCGGCGGTTTCGGCGGCAATGACGGCTTCTTATGCGGAAGTTGAGATGATGGCCGCCCAGGTTCGAACTTGGTCTGCCAATCGGAATAAAACTTTGCGCGAGTTTCAACGGCAAGCGGAAAGGGCAGCGGCAGACCGGGATCTAGCTCTGCTCAAACGGGACGAGCAGTTACAGTTGGTTCAACTTGCAAAAGAGCAGAATGCCCAACTGCAGGTTCAGAAAGACGCTCTCGAATCAGAGCTAGTTGCGTTGCGGGTCGAACATGCAAAAATGCGTGACACTCTCCTTGCCTGGAATGGGTCGCGATCCTGGCGTATCACTCGCCCTTTAAGGTCTGCATCCGTTTTAGCGCAACGATTGCGAAAAAATTTTGACTGATCTCACTCAAGACGTTCATTCCGTTACCATTTTGATTCCGGTTTATGGGGCAGCCGCGAAACTGAGGTTGTGCTTGGATAGCCTTCACCGGTTTGCGCCTGCGGATTCCCGGGTTTATGTTCTGGATGACGCGACTCCCGACGAAAGCATCGCGGCGGTGTGCAAAGTAATGTCGGCCACTGGAATGAACTTGCAATATGCCCGTCGCCCTGAAAATCGCGGGTTTGTTCATACTTGCAATTGGGGAGCCCGTGAGTTCTGGCAGTCTGGTTCAGACCTGCTGCTGCTTAATTCCGATACAGAGATCACCCAAGGCGCGGTTGAGGAGATGCAAGTTGTCTTGCGCCTTCATGAAAAACATGCCGTGGTGACGCCGCGCAGCAATAACGCCACTATTTTTTCGGTTCCGGCAACGGGCCGCCTTCTCCCTCCGCAGGAATCCTATGCAGTGTGGCTGAAGGTCAAAGATGATTTGCCGCGTTACACTGTGATGCCTACTGCAGTGGGATTCTGTCTATTAATCAAACGAACCGTGTATGAGCGGTTTGGCCTTTTTGATGAGGCATACAGTCCGGGTTATAACGAAGAAAACGATTTTGTTTGCCGCATCAACCGTTATGGCTATTCGGCGGTAGCTGCCAATCATGCCTTTGTTTTCCACTATGAGTCATCATCTTTCGGCGAAAGACGTGCGCAATTAGAGGCCGTGAACCGCGAGCGTCTACTCAGTCGTTATCCGGAGTATGAGCGTAAAGTTTCGGACTATATCAAGTTCTACTTGGATCCCGTTGAGGTTTTTGCCAGCCTTCATCTTCGCCGCCGGCCTCGAATTCTCTTTGACCTTTTTCATCTACCAGCCGCCCACACGGGCACCTCTGAGTTCGGTCTCAACCTACTGCGTGAAGTCGGCCAGATTGTGGAGGATGAGTTCGATCTTTACGTCGGAATCTGTCAGCCGGAAGCGTTTTTCGACAATGTGCTTGCCGGTTATCGCATCTATGAGGACCAGCCTGACCATCGGATGACCTTCGATCTGCTTTTTAAGCCTTGTCAGGTCTTCTCCTGGCACGAGTTTCGGAGAATGAACCGATTAGCGCCGCGAATTAGCTGGGTTTTGCAAGATATTATCGCTGTTCGCTGTGAATACCTGAATTCGCCAGCACGCCGGGATCTCTTTGAGAGGGCTGTTAACTTATCAGATTGTGTTTTTACGATCAGTCAGTTTTCTCAAGCCGACTATGCTGCTTTTTTCGGCGCAGCGGACCGCAACATGCGCGTGATCTATCACGGCACGAGCGAGCGGCTTGGCAACGGGCTGCCTGCCGCTGGCGAGTACATTCTGATTATGGGCAACTTCTTTGCCCATAAAGGTATTTCGGATGCCCTTGCGCATTTGAACGCTGAGTATCCGGTGATGGTGGTAGGCGGAACAGAGCTTGCTGAGGACCGGCCAAATGTACGCTGGCTCAAAAGCGGGGAGATTAGCCATCTGGAAATGAGAGAGGCTATGGCAGGCGCGCGCTTGCTGGTATATCCCAGCCATTATGAGGGATTTGGACTTCCAGTCATTGATGCGCTGGCAATGGGTAAGCCCGTCATTGCGCTTGAGAGCGAGGTGAACAACGAGATCAGCGCTCTTCTGAACGACCCGAATTTTGAGATGGTTCAGTCACTCAGAGAGCTAAATGACGCCATTTCGCGTTTATGGAGAGGTGCGGCCAATCAGCCGATGCACCAGCCGCGCCGATGGCGTGATACTGCGGACGCGTATGTGGAAGCATTTCGTGAACTTCTGCTTCAGGATATTAATATCGAGCGGCTTCGAGTTCGTTCGCGTGTTCTCCGTGATTTAGAAATCTTGGATGTTTTTTAGGCTACTTGATGTTTGTAGTTTTGTAGATTTACTTTTAGGTCCTGATAAAAAAATTGATTTATCAAGACCTAAGAATGCAAAAATGACTGCTCCCAAAAAACAGAACAAATCCGACCGATCATGCCATCTTGACCCTGCATGAAGCACTTGATACACTGGCGCATGTTGCTTCGGAAAGCGCGTTCAGCACCGCTTTCGAGTGGGTGATCGGAACTGGAACCAACGAAAAAGAATAAGCGCAAACTTGGTCTGATAACAAGTGTTATGTAAAGTATTTGATTCGGATCAAAGGAAACAAAAATGCCGCTTCAGCTCTGTTAAGTGAGCCGAAGCGGCTGAGGGAAACTCAAGGATTTATCAACTACCGCCCGTGTCGACCGCCACCTGCACCGCCTGATGAGAAGTGTCCACCTCCGCCCCGCGCAGGCGGAGATCCTCCTCGAGACATCCCGCCACCAGCAGAGTGGGGTTGAGACGGTGGGTTATAACGTGGTTGTGAAGGCGCTGAGTATCGCGGCACCGAAGAGCCGCTGTATGACGACGATCCCCCATAGATTCCGCGTGTCCCTTCATATGCCCGGCCGGCAGAATACGGCTGCCGATAGCTCGGTGCCGGGTACGTTTGCTGCGGTCGACCAAACTGATGCCACCCGCTCTCTCCACTACCGTTTGTAAATCCTTGCCGGTAGCTATTGCCAGACCCTGGATCTCCAAACCTTTGCCATCCGTACCCACCGCTTTTGCTTGTATCCGTTCTATAACTCCCAGTCGGATTTGCGCTTGGCCGGTATGAACGGTACGAATTATGGGAAGGCAAACTAGCCGTCCCAACTCGCTGTCCGGCTCCGTTCGATGGCGACTGCCGGTATTGATAGAAACGCAAATTCGAAACTGACGAGAGTCGTGGATTCGCAACAGCCGGCCGGCTCGTAAACGAATAACTGGCCCGATTCGGCCCTACCGGCATTTGCCCTTGAATAAAACCCGCGCTCCCTAACTGTTCGCGTGTCGCAAAGCCAAATCTCTGATGGGGACCGCCGAATCCGTTATAACCGGCAAAAACGGCCCCGCCCCGGAACGCCGTATTGCGGTAAGCGCTCCACACCCGCGTTCCGAAGACCATAAAACCCGTTCGGTCCGTATGGGCGAAGACCGCCGCCCCATCCTCCGCGTCCCCACCAGGGCTGAAATTTTTCATACGGCGCGAGGGCGGCCCAGCCAATACTGCCATTCCTCCATCCGAAGAAGCCGACAAAAGCCGGACTCCACAAATGGGCAGATAAGCGGGCACCAGGCCACCAGCACCAGCCATAGCCGCCATTCCAGAACCATCGTCCATAGTGATACGG
>CAXUBB010000123.1:0-10352 GCA_964249105.1 uncultured Bryobacteraceae bacterium
CTTCCCATGCGCGCCGCGCCGACCAGGTGCGCGTACCGTGCTTCCTGCACCACTTCCTGAGCGCCCGCCGCCCGCATCACGTCCATGGTCTTGTTCTTGCCGAACTCAATCAGCTTTTTGTCATTCTCGTGCAGGTTGAAGGTCATCTTCGTGATCGGAATTCCATGCTGGTCTTTTTCGTCAGCAACCTGAACGCGATTTTCCTTGTGCGGAAGAATCTCTCCTAAAAATCCTAATGCCGCCCAGTGGTTGTAATCCATCATCAGGCTCCGCAACCCCCAACCCCAGGCCCCTTTGGCCGTCATCATTTGTTTGGCGAACGCAATCGGCAGCGGCCCCACGGTCTGGATCGCAAACCCGCGCGCAAAGCCGCGTTTGGGATCGGTTTCATAAAACTCTTCCGTTAAAGCGTGGGCGGGCGGCGCTTTATACATGCGCACGAGTTGTTCGAAGCGGCCCAGGACGACATTGCCGGCTTGCGCCATGAGGTAGCGGCCCACGCAATCGCTGGAGTTCGCCAGTCCGTTCTCAAAGCCGGGACAGGCGGAGTTGAGCAGCAGCCGGGGCGTTTCAATGGAATATCCGGCGACAACGACCGCCTTGGCTTTTTGAAAATGTTCGCGGCCTGCTTCGTCAAAATACGTAACTCCCGTCACGCGCCGGTCCGGGTCTAAGTGGATACGCGACACCATACAGTTGGCGCGGATCTCCGCTCCGTTTTCAATCGCATCCGGCACATGGGTAATCAGCGTGCTGGCTTTTGCCCCTACTTTGCAGCCCTGAATGCAGAAGCCTCGGTAAATGCAGTGAGGACGGTCAGCGCGTGAACCGTTTAGGATGCCCACAGGCCCGCCGGCGGAGACTCGAATGCCCAGTTTTGTGCAGCCTTGAATCAGCACGTTTCCAACGCCGCCCATGGGATGCGGTCCATACGGGTAGCCATGCGGATCGCCCCACGGATAATAGGACGGGCCGGAAACCGGAAGCTCCAATTCCATCAACTCGTAATAAGGCTTTAAATCCCAGTACGAGATCGGCCAGTCCACCCCGACGCCGTCGAGAGTATGAATCTGAAAATCGGAAGGGTGCAGGCGGGGAGTAAAGGAGGCCCAGTGGACCGTGCTTCCCCCAACGCCCTTGCCGCTATTATTCGCGCCAAAGGTTAGCGGATCGCCCCCGCCGGTGATCCGTTCGTCGTTCCAATAAAGATTGTGCGCGCCTTTTTCATCGCTCACCCAATCGCGCTCAGTGTCCCAGAACGGCCCGGCATCAAAGCCAAGCACGCGAAATCCGGCCCGCGCCAAACGTTGCAGAAGCACGCCGCCGCCCGCGCCCACGCCGATAATGGCATAATCGACTTCCTCGCCTTCCCCAAAGCGGCGCATGGGAGTGGTAATCCGCTGCATGGGGCCGAGCATGTGCGGCGCGCCATTCGGGGAGCGGAATTCTCCCAGGATCGGCGACTTCAATGAGTGCCTCCCTGGCCGGGCGAGCCGTGGTGTTCCTCCTGGCCTCCGACCGGTTCAAATGCGCCCGAAATCGAGTTGTCCGGAGCTTTCCAGTGATAGCGTTTTTCTTCCTTCTCCCACGGCTCAGCCTCACCCCGTTCGAGGCGCATGTAAGCGCGAGGATAGGCCGGCCCGCCATAGCCGATCTCATCCCAAGCCCAGGGATGTGAGTAATAGGCTTCCACGCAATCCTGCACGAGTTCCATCCAGAAGCGTTGTACCGACATCTTCTCCCAAATTTCGTGCGCGGCGGGCGGTTTTCCATCATGCAAGGCGCGCATGATTTCATCCTGTTCCAGGGGCCCGAGTTCCACGAAAGCGCGGCCGTGCAGATGATGCGCGATTTGGTCCACAGCTTTGATTCCCTGTTGGTACGCTTCGCGGTCCGGCGGCATGTCTTCATATCGGTAGCCGTCGTGCGAGTTTTCAAAAAGCCGCGCGTCGATCTGCGGCACGATTGGAATTTTGTGAGCGTCGTCGCGGTCATCCTGCGGGAGAACACGAGCGCAGATGGCTTCGAGCAGGCGGACTTCTTCCGGACTGAAAAAACGGATCGGCGGGACATTGTTGACGCGATCCAAGATAACTTCGCGCGTCTTGGCGTCCCAGAACTTTTGCTGGCTCAGCGTGCGATAACCGGGATAGTAGCCAGGTTGGGCCATCGGCCCGATTGGTTTCCCGGTGCGAGGATCGATGGGACGGGTATCCGCCACAGCGGTTTGGGTACTCATTTTCCTTTTTCTCTCCGAAGCAGGCTGGCCAGCAATCCAAGAAATCCGCTGGCGGCGAAGAGCAGGGGCGCAAAGATGGGCGGCCCGTAGACGATGTTATAGATCGGCTTTTTCAGGCCGCCGGGACGTCGCCGGACGCCGCGCGCGTGATACCCGAATCCTATAGCTCCGTTGGCTACCGCGAGGGCCGAAACCGCGGGCAGCCAGGTATGCGCCACGCGCTGACTCTTTACTGCCCCGATACCGGCCGCCATCAGAGCGGGCGCGACAATCACCGGAGTCCACTGCGCCTTATAACGGAAATTATTCTTGTAATGCGAGTACCACGCTTCAAAACCGCTGAAAAAGGCGGAAATCGCGGCGGCCACGGCCATCTGCTTTTGAAAACGGCCCTCGCGCACGTCCTGCGTCCAGTTAATGGTTTCATGCTCACGAGTAATTATTCGTGCCCAGTGCCCGGCGTGAGTGGGGCGGGGTAATAATTTGCCATCGTCTTCCTCGCCGCGACGGAGATAGGAAGCCAGCAAACCAAGATAGGCGCTAACGCCGAACAGCAGGGGCGCAAAGACGGGCGGACCCATAATGATGTTGACGACCGGCAGCCGCCAACCGCCGGGTTTCCGCTGAATGCCCCGCACGTGAAAGTAAAAACCAGTCACGCTATCGGCAAGAGTGATGACCGAGAGATAGCGCAGCAGAGTTCGAGCGGCGCGTCCACTGAAAAAGCCGGCAAAACCGCCGATTACAAGGGTGCCGCTCAGGATCACAGGCGTGTACATAATGCGGTTGCTATAGCTACCGCGATAATGCTCGTAAGCGACTTCCAAACCGCCGGGGATGCTTGCCATTCCCGCCAACAGCGCCAGCCAACGTTGAAAGCGGCCTTCCCGGACGGCGAGATCGATTTCCGCCACTTCCTGTCCCAGGGTCGCGCTGGAGGCTTCCGATAACAATGCGCTCATATCCTTCTTTCTGTTAGTTGCCGGAGCGCCGCTTTGGTTTCCGGCACGGCGAGCGGAAGAGCCGTGAATGTTGCGCCCGCCGCCAGCAGAGACCACAACGAGAAGGCGCGAAATTTCCGGCACTCGTCAAGCGTAAGCTTGCCCGCGAAGGCGGCATCAGCCAGCAATTTTAATCCCATCATGACCGGCAGCCAGGGATTTTTCCGCCAGCGGTCCTCGGACCCGGCCCCCGCGAGGCAAGTCGTCACCGCATAACTGGCGAATCCAAGCAGGCCGTCGGGAACCGCCAAAATGGAATAAGCTTCGGCGGAGCCGTTTACCTTTTCAGCATCGAAACCGTTCCAGCGCGGCCCGGGAAGTTTTTTCAAAATGCCGGTCTGATACAAAGCAATACCCGCGAGAAGAGCCGATGTGAAAAAGGCGAGACCCAGAACACCGCGCCGTCGCTTCAAATAAGCGCTTGATCCTTCACGCAGTTCGCGGCCCAGTTCAGTTGAGATAACTGCGTTCATGCCGAGCGCTTCCCTTTCAGGCCGACAAACAACGTTCCGACCAGCGCTGCTGCTCCGGCAAAGGCCATGACGCCGCGATACGGCGAAAGGTTCAGAGTATTTTGCACGCTGAAGTTTTTGGCGCGGTTATCGAAGATGCCGTGCGCGGAGTAATCGCCCGCGACCGGCTCAAATAAGTTATCCGGGCGGTCCGGTGAAACCGGCTGATCGGTCTGCTGACCGTTATAGGCATTTTTCGCCAGATACCGATCCGCATAGGCAGGCGCGACCTCCTGGCCGTAAATGGCTTTCACGGTCGGCCAGGCAACGTATACTTCACGCCGTTTATGACTGGCCGCCCAGACGATAGCGCGCGCCGCAACTTCCGGTTGAAAAATGGGCGGAACGGGCTGCGGATGGCGCGGTAAACGGGTGCGGCACCAGTTAAACTGCGGCGTGTTCATCGCGGGCAAATGTACCACCGTGAGATGGACATTGCTGCGGTCGTGAATCAGTTCCGAGCGAAGGGAATCAGTAAATCCGACAATGGCGTGTTTGGCTCCGCAATAAGCGGATTGCAGCGGAATCGAACGGTAAGCCAGCGCCGAGCCGACCTGAACAATTGCGCCGCGGTCGCGCTCCTTCATGCGCTTCAGCGCGGCCATCGTACCGTAGACTTGTCCGAGGTAAGTCACTTCCGTGGCGCGCTTGAATTCTTCGGGCGTGATTTCGAGAAACGGCGCAAAAACCGTGGTCATGGCGTCATTAACCCAAATATCAATCGGGCCTAACTCCCCTTCGACGCGTTCGGCTGCGTTTTCCACCTGCTGCGCATCGGCCACATCAACCGGCAGCACGAGCGCTTTGCCGCCTTCCTCTTCCACTTCGCGCTGGGCGGCTTCCAAGCGATCCTGACCCCGCGCCATCAGACCGATATGCGCTCCCTGACGAGCGAATTCCGCGACCACGGCGCGTCCTACCCCCGCCGAAGCGCCTGTTACCACAACGACTTTTCCTCGATTTGAAGTTCCCATTCCTATTCCTTAGTTAGCATCTTCCGCCTGCTCTGCATTGACCTGATAGTTCTGGTCTTCCCATTGATTGCGCGCTGTCCAAAAGAAGGTGAACTCTACCTGCGAGTCGAAAGCGGAGGGAGGGAGGTCAACAGATTCGAATCCGGTCCCGCTGTCACGCGACTCACTATCCTGATGCGTCCACCACTGATTGGCCGACAATCGCAGGCAGAATGGCTCAGACGCGCAAATGCGCAGCGTGTGACCTTTCCTTCGTTGCCGGATCGGGTGCTTAGACAGCCAAAATTCCACCTCGCTTTTTATTTTGCCGTCCCGGTATCGCGCAGCCACTTCAGGAATCAAGTCGAACACCGTTCCATCATGGCGCGAGCGAAGCAGCCTTATATACTCCGAGTGCGCCCACATCAGGGGATTCGCGGAGCCGGTGGGGCCTCCACAGCGAAGGTGCGCTTCGGGCAGATCGGCTTCATCCCAAATTTGCTCGGGCAGCAGGGAGGCGCCGTTCGAGAATTGTTCCAGGGCGTGCGTCAAGTTGTCGCACTCGTGTCCGGCGGCAAGCTCATAATGCGCCCTCTCGCCCGTAAGTAGCGGCCAGGCACGGCCTACCCCCCAATGCTGGTAAGGTCCTCCATCAGGCCGCTGTCCGTAGCCGTCGTGGTTGTAGCGATGCCAGCAAGGTCCGAAGGGAGTATCCACCTTCAGCGTTGCGTCCACTACGCGCAGACTTTCGACAATGAGCGGATCGTCAGGAGACAGGATTCCATAGCGGACGAGTTGCAGAAATCCAGCGTCCACAATGTCACGAGCGGGATAAAATTGCCGCGCCCCAGGAGCGCGGCTGCTTAGTTTGAGTTCAGCCCGATTCACGGCATCGGGAGTTGCCGCTTCGCCGGGTTTAGCCGGATTGAGGCGCACGAAATAACGGTGCGCCCCAGGCAGGAGCGATCCTTCCGTCGTGACTGTCCACTCCTCAAGATGCGCTCGGAGAAAGTCAGCGTAACTCTCAAGAAAAGCGGCTGTCCCGTTTTTTCCTTCCTCTCTGGCAAACGAAGCAGCGCAGATAAAGGCCGCGATAATCGCCGCCAAGGTGGAAGGCGAGTAGCCGCTTGTTTCTTCCCAACGCTCTTCACCCGTGACCGGCCCGCTCCGCAGCAGAAAAGCCACGGCCCGGTTCACCATCACCCGAGGATCAAATTGCGCCAATAATCCAAGCCGATGCAAGCGCCAGGCGAGGAGCACGGGAAAAGCGATCTCATCGAGTTGCGTTCCCTTGCGAAACGCCTCGCCGTCAACCCAGAAATTCTGCGGAAAGCTGCCGTCCTCTTCTTGGCGGGCTGCCAGATAGATTAAAGCGCGTACCGGCGCGTCGGTGTTGCCTGCCGCCAGCAGGCCCATCGCGCTCTCCATCATGTCGCGGGTCCAAACCAGATGGTAACCGCCTTTGCCGCTTTTATCACCGCGCACTTCGCCCCAGGGAATAGTAAGTGACGCAACGAATGCGCCCTGGAACAGCTTATCTTCGTGAGTTAACAAAAGATTATAACTTGAATGGAAGAGATGTCCCCCATCTCCGCTGACGTTTTCGAGAGGCTTTCTGCCTTCTGCCGCCTTGCTCCATTGATCGGTAAAGATTTTACGTTGAGTGTGGTACGGAATGCCAAGGCTTTGGAATAGAGTCGAGACAGCGCTCGGAAGGCTTTCACCAAACGCAAGGCCCACCGTAAACTCTCGCGTCCGTGAAAGATCAATTTCGCCCGTCAACGCCACATTTCCGTTTTTGGCCTCGTCGAACTCAAATTGCATCTTGTGATGGTTCGCCAAATCCGTATATCCATCGCTATGCCCGACGTATCCGCAGGAAAGACGCGAGAAGCGGCAAGAAGCGCCTAAGACGAGCCACCAATTATTTTTCTCCGCAACCAGCAACTCCCGGCCGGAGACTTCGACCACAAACGCATTGTTTCCGGCTCCCGCGAGTTCTAAATGAGGAGCGCACAACAAATAGGCCTTCAGCCCTTCCGGGAACTTCTCGGTGTCTTCGAATTTTGTACGCAGAAGAACGCAGGGCCGCATCGGTTCGGAAATGATCTCCTTCACGAATGAAAAACGCTTTTGGGGGTCCCGGCTGCTGATGCGGTATCCCTGAGAAGGAGCGATCCGTTCGATGTGGTACTCAAGATCCCGCTTCTCTTCGAGAAATAGGCCCTTTCCATCGGCGAAGAGAAACTCCAGATCCCGCAACTGCGGACGGTCCACGGTTGGGTAGTAAACCTCCGTCAAAGCGCCGCGCCAAATCGTAAACCAGATGCGGCTACCAAGCGAATAGGAAGTTCCGATGCCGTCCTTATCGGCGTGCGTCCAGCGCGGAGGCAATCCTGGCGCTCCGAATGCGCTCCGATTTCCACGAAAATGTGACATCCACTTTCCTTATCAGCTTTCTAAACCAAGTCACCGGCTCGGCCATGAAACGAAGTCAACGTCGCAAGATCGTTGTTCCGTAAAGTTAGATGACTTCGCGGACTTTATCTTCCAGAACGGTTTTGATTATTTTCCAGCGATCCTTTTCTCCTTTTTCCAGCGCTTCGGCAAAATGCAGCGCTTGCTCGGCTGTGATGTTGCCTGGCAGCGGCGGCTCATTCGGGTCCACAACGGCTTCAATCACGGCGGGGCCGGGATGCGCGAGCGCTTGCCGCAAGGTGCTTTCCGCATCCTTGGGATTTTCAATGGTGAAACCGGCTGCTCCGCATGCTCTGGCGAATCCCGCAAAATCGATGGGCTGAAGTTCCACTCCAAACTGCGGATTGGCCTCTTGCACCATCTGCTCCCATTTAATTTCCCCAAGAACGTTGTTCTTAATCACCACGATTTTGACGGGCAATTTATACTTCACAAGCGTCGCGATCTCGCCCATCAACATCGTGAAGCCGCCGTCCCCGACAATGCAGACTACCTGACGCCCCGGATACGCTACGGATGCTCCGATTCCATACGGCAGACCATTTGCCATGGTCGCCAGGAGACCCGAAAGTGAAAACTGCATCCGGTCGCGCATTTCGATGTAGCGGGCCGTCCAGGTCGCAATCGTGCCGCTATCGGAGCAAACAATGGCGTCTGAATCGAGCAGCTTATTGAGATGGTAAGTAACCACTTGCGGTTTCATCGGCATCGTGTCATATGTGCCGCGTTTTTCCATGAGCTGATTCCAGGCAGTCATGCGCTTCTGCGATTTTTCGAGAAAGTTGTTGTTGTGTTTCTTAATGAGCGGCAGCAGGGCACGGAGCACGCTCCGGCAATCACCGACCAAACCCACATCAACAGGATGCCGCAATCCGATGCGCGTCGGATCGAGATCAATCTGGATCGTTTTCGCTTGCCCTGGTTTCGGCAGAAACTCCATATAGGGGAAACTGCTGCCCGCGAGGATAAAAGTGTCGCATTCCTGCAAGGCATCTTGCGAAGGCGCGGTGCCGAGCAGCCCGAGACCTCCGGTCGTATAGGGATGTCGGTCCGGAACCGCGGCCTTTCCGAGCAAGGCTTTAACAATCGGAGCGCCCGCCGCTTCGGCAAATGCCAACACTTCTTCACGGGCATGGAGACAACCCCGCCCGATGAGCATGGCTACCTTTGATCCCTTGTTGATCAGATCAGCCGCCGCTTGCAGCGACTGTTCGGAGGGAACTGGATGAGGGGCGGCAAAAAAATCGCCGCTATGCTGCGCGATATTGGCTGTTGAACGCTCTTCCTCCGACTTGGTCCATTCCTGAATATCCTTGGGAATGGTGATATGAGCAACGGTTCTCCTCGCCAAGGCGGTCTTGATTGCCTCATCAACAACGTTAACAACATGCGCCGGACCCATGACTCGCTGATTGTAAGCGGCCACATCCATAAATAATTTGTCCAGATCCACATCCTGCTGATAATGAGTGCCGATCAAATCATGAAACGTGTGGCCTGTAATGGCAAGCACCGGCTGCCCATCGCATTTCGCATCGTACAAGCCGTTCAACAGGTGAATTCCTCCTGGGCCGGAAGTAGCAAGGCATACGCCCAAACGGCCCGTGAACTTGGCATAGCCGCACGCGGCGAAAGCGGCTGCTTCCTCGTGTCTGACCTGAATAAATCGCAGCTTGTCCTGATGGGTGCGCAAAGCTTCAAAGATGCCGTTGACGCCGTCTCCCGGAAAGCCGAAAATGGTGTCAACTCCCCAAGCAATCAGCCGATTAACAAGCAAGTCCGCTACTGTAACTGTCTTCGACATTTATTTTCTCCTCGAGTGTTTGCTCCTGTTGTTCAGTTCTGTCTGCCTCGGAGCGCGATGGCTTGTAAGCCGACCGGACGACTTGCTATGGGCTAGAGTTTGTTTCAGCGATGTTGCTTGGGTCTGCCGACCCTGGTGTCTCCGGAAAGCCTGTCTGCTTCATCGTCCCTCAAGCACGCCCAGGAAGCCGTGACTTTTCTCACAACAGCCCTGGAACCGAAAAATAAATCGGACATTTTCAAAACTTTTTCTGCCGGAAACGCGGAGGCTGTGACTTTTCTCACGGCGGGGCCGCTGGCTGGAGAAGGAAGATAAAAGTCGGAGATGAGCGGAGCTTCCGGAAACCAGCCCTGCCATGACCATCGATCCCAAAACGACCATCGGCCAACTAGTCGCGGCGCTGCCCAGTACATTGTCAATTCTCCGGTCTTATGGTATTGCGCCTGTCCAAGCCGGGAATCAGCCGATCGGGCAAGCGCTAGTGGAAGCGCATGTAAATTTCGAGGAGTTTTTGCAGGCAGTGGAGAGAATCGACTGGCAAGCCGAGTTGCCGCCGAAAGGGTAGTGAACACCGGACAGGCAAACACCAAGCAGAAAAGATCTGCGGAAAAGAGGCCAGCAATGGATCAATCGATAACACGCCAATCTTTGAAAAGGCTTACCGGGTTCATCATTTCTCTGCTCGTGTGCGCGAGCGCTTGGGCGCACGCGGGCGACCGCCCGAACTTCAGCGGCGATTGGCAGCTAGACACCGCTAAAAGCCAAGGTCTGGAAGGAGAAACAGTCACGCTCAAAATCACCGACGATTCAGGCAAAATCACGTATCAAAGGTCCCTCAAAAAGCGGGATGGCAAACAATATCAGGCGCATTTCACCTGTTCGCCCGGCGCCGGCGAGTGCGAATTTAACGAGAACGGACATAAGGCCAAGGTTTCTCTTTGGTATGACGGATCAGCGCTGATGATCTTGAAAACGGGCGGTCCTAGGGAAGACGCTACAACCGAGCGGAAATTTGAGCTTTCCCCGGATGGCAATACCTTAAAAGTCCAGTTCACTAACCTTAACGTGGACAACAACACCAAACCGGAGACGTGGGTTTTCTTGAAGCAGCCAACGTCAATCGCGGCAAAACAATAATTAGGGAGTCTTACGAGGATCAGTATGCGGGTATTCCCGCCATCTACGAAATTAAATGCCGAACAACCATAAAGAGTTCTCGCCATCACGCTGGCCCGTATTCCGGCAAGTCAAGAACCAGGACGTTTTGGGACTAGGCGAGTCCGCTACATCCAGCCGGACGGAATCGCTGGCCGCCAGAACAAAGGAAGCCGATAAAGTAGTGGGTTCGATATGCCCCTATTGCGC
>CAXUBB010000123.1:10362-12351 GCA_964249105.1 uncultured Bryobacteraceae bacterium
TTCACGATGCGAAGGTCTATCACAGCGTCTGCCCCTATTGCGCGGTCGGATGCGGGCAGTTGGTTTATGTCAAGGACAAAAAAATTATTGACATTGAAGGCGATCCCGCCTCTCCGATCTCGCATGGTTGCTTATGCCCGAAAGGAGCGGCCACTTTTCAACTCGTGGCGGGCGCGCACCGGATCAACCATGTTCTTTACCGTCGTCCTTACGGGACGGAGTGGGAACAGATTCCGCTCGAACAGGCCATGGATATGGTAGCCGAGCGCGTCAAGAAAACGCGCGACGCTCATTGGGAAGACAAGGACGAAAAGGGCCACCCGCTGCGGCGCACGATGGCGATGGCGCATCTGGGCGGCGCGACGCTCGACAACGAAGAAAATTACCTGATTAAAAAGCTGTTTACCGGACTGGGTATTGTCCAGATCGAAAATCAGGCCCGTATTTGACACTCTTCCACGGTCCCCAGTTTGGGGACCTCGTTTGGCAGAGGAGGAGCAACCACGTTTCCCGGTGATTTGGTGAATTCAGATTTCATCGTTATCGAAGGATCGAACATGGCGGAGTGCCATCCGGTTGCGTTCCGGTGGGTTATGGAAGCGCGAGAACGAGGCGCAACTATTATCCACGTTGACCCGCGCTACACGCGCACCAGCGCGGTGTCGGATATTCATGTGCCGATCCGCGCGGGTTCGGATATTGCTTTCCTCGGCGGCATCGTTCGTTACATCTTGGAAAATGAACGGTACTTTAAGGATTACATCGTTCATTACACAAATGCACCCGCCATTATCAATAAAGACTTCAAAGATACGGAAGATCTTGATGGGTTGTTCAGCGGTTGGGAGCAAAAAAAGGGGCAGTATGAGAAGCGCACCTGGATGTATGAGGGGGTCGATCCGGAACCCGCATCCGGAGCCCGCGAATCCGAAGGCGGCAAGAAAGGTCAGCCGACCCAGCGCCAGCCGATACAAGCGGAAAAAACGGATCCGACGCTCCAGCATCCGCGCTGTGTCTTTCAGATTTTGAAGCGCCATTATTCGCGCTACACGCCCGAGATGGTGGAAGCGACGTGCGGCATCCCGCAGCACTTATTTTTGAAAGTCGCCGAGACCCTTTGCAACAACTCCGGGCGCGATAAAACCGGAGCCTTCGTGTATGCGGTGGGCTGGACGCATCACACGGTTGGCGTGCAGTACATCCGGGCCGCGGCTGTTGTTCAGTTATTGTTAGGCAACATTGGCCGTCCGGGCGGCGGAATTATGGCCCTGCGCGGCCATGCTTCGATCCAAGGCTCGACCGATATTCCCACGCTTTACAATCTTCTGCCCGGCTACCTGCCCATGCCCAAGGCAAAGCATGATAAGGACCTGGACACTTACTTAAAGCTGAACGAATCGCCTTCCGGCTGGTGGGGCGAATTTCCCAAGTACTTTATCTCCATGATGAAGGCTTGGTTCGGTCCTGCGGCGACCAAACAGAATGATTGGTGCTACGATTATTTGCCAACTTTGACTGGCGACCACTCGCATATGAACACCGTTGTCGATATGGCCGACGGCACGGTGAAGGGCTATTTCGTCATGGGCGAGAATCCCGTGGTCGGTTCGATGAACGGGCCTTTGCAGCGGAAGGGACTTCGGGCGCTCGACTGGCTGGTGGTCCGCGATCTTCAGTTGACCGAAACCGCTGACTTCTGGCGGGAAGCGCCGGAAATTAGACGCAAGGAAATAAAAACCAAAGACATCGGCACGGAAGTCTTCTTTTTTCCGGCAGCCGCTCACACGGAAAAGGACGGCAGCTTCACTAATACGCAGCGCCTGCTGCAATGGCATCACAAAGCGGTCGAGCCGCAAGGCGACTGCCGCAGTGAACTCGACTTTATTTTCAAGCTGGGCCGGCGCCTTAAGATGCTTTACCGCCATGAGTACGATCAGCCGAGAAACTGGCCGATTCGTGATTTGACATGGGACTATCCGACACATGGGG
>CAXUBB010000124.1:0-12248 GCA_964249105.1 uncultured Bryobacteraceae bacterium
GTTCGGACATTTGCATTCCAGACAAGGTCTCAAACAGGGCCGGAATCTGGGCTGCCATTTTGGTCATGTCGCCGGTAATTTTATTCATGCCCGCAGCGGCGCCATCGCCCGTGGACACGATCGTGATCTTATCGACATTAGCCAGCGGAGCCGCCAACGCCCTCACCACTTCCGGCATGCTGCTGATCAGTTTGTCTACCACCGCCGCTTGGTTCCATTCCTGATAAGCTTCGGCTTTCACGTTCATCGCCTTGGCTTCCGCTTCGCCCTTTTTGGCGATAATTTCAGCATCCGCTTCACCTTGTAAGCGCGTGGCGGCGGCGCTGCCTTCCGCTTCGGCGGTGACTTTGCGCCGCATGGCTTCAGCAATCATCTCGATCCGTTTCTGTTCGACCTCGGCGCCTTTTAGAACGGTGGCGATCAGTTCCTTTTCGTGGCGCAGGATTTCCGCTTCCTGCACTTTGATTTCGCCTTCCTTTTCAACCTGGCGAACCTTCACTGACTCCGCCGCTACCTGCTGCTGCATGATGTTCGATTGAATGTCGTAGGACTTGTCGGCCTGGGCCTGCTGGCGTTTGACGGTTTCAACATATTGCGCCCTTCTGATTTCCAGGTCGCGCTGAGCTTCGGCTTGCGCCGCTAGCGAGAGCGCTTCGGCCAGCACACGCTCCTGATCCGCTTGCGCCTTGGCGACAGCGGCTGCCCGCATGGCTTCCGCGCGTTTAATGGCGGTGTCGCGCTCCGCTTCCGCGGTGGCTACGTCGGCATCGCGCCTGATCCGGGCCACGTCGGGACGGCCCATGTTCGTGATGTACTCGTTCTTATCGCGAACTTCCTTGATGGTGAAAGAGACAACTTCGAGGCCCATCTTGCTCATGTCGTCAGCGCACGTGGCTCGCATGCGGTCGCCCACCATCTCCGGCTCCTTCACGATCTGTTCGACCGACAATTGTCCGATGATGCCGCGCAGATGTCCTTCCATCACGAGCCGGATCAAACCTTCACGCGCCTGATCGGTTTTTGTCAGGAACTGCTCGGCGGCGGTTTGGATGGACTCGGGATCGCTTTTCACTTTGATCTGCGCCACCGCTTCCACCGTCACGGCCACGCCCTGTTTGGTATAAAGATCCTGCTGCGGCGCGACATCGAACGACATCAGTTGCAGCGAAAGTTGACGGTAGCTCTCCACCATGGGAAAGATCACTGTTCCATGACCTTTAATAATGCGAGGTCCGCGCATCCCGTACACGATCAGAGCTTCGTGCGGACCCGCTTTTCGATACAACATTGCCATCGCAGTCACCAAGCTCAGCAAAATGAGCACGACAATGACTGCCACAATCACAACTTCACCGGACATTTCGATTCTCCTTTTGCAATGCTTCTGAACCAAGCGTTTCCGAACGGAACGAG
The DNA here is from genome assembly GCA_964249105.1 of uncultured Bryobacteraceae bacterium. Lineage (GTDB taxonomy): Bacteria > Acidobacteriota > Terriglobia > Bryobacterales > Bryobacteraceae > Bog-105. The sequence goes on from CAXUBB010000124.1 coordinate 1,414, forward strand.
GGACGGTCCAACCGGGTCATTGCTTCCCAGGTGCGTACATACGCAATCCCCTTTTCGTAGCGCGTGACAATTACTTCCTGTCCGCGGCTGATATCAATGTTTTCCTCGCTGCGCGCCGGCACCAGCTTTCTGCCCCCGTCGCGAAGGTAGATGACCTCGCCCACTCCGTCAGCCCGTATCGGGCAAGATACCTGGCCAAGCACTCCGGTCATTTCATAATCGGCGGGATTCAGCGGCCGCTCGCGTTTTTGCAGGAAGCGCAAGAAGCTCGACAGCAGCCAAGCTCCCAGCAGCCCGACGGCCGTCGCAAATCCAAAATCAACCCATAGCTCCAGACCGGAATGGCGCGTCAACAAATAACCAATACCGCCGAACCAGGCCAGGAACACGGAAATGGAGCTTGGATTCAGCAGATCGGAAAAATGGGAATGGCCGCCCTGGGCCGGACCCTGATGATGACCCGCGCCGTGATGCCCGTGGTGATGGAAGTGGAAATGGCCATGCCCGATATGCAGGCCGCCCAGCAGGGTAATTAAGCTCCATAAACCGCCTACCAGCAGGCAAAACAGGTAAATATTAGGCCACGTCATGTTCTCTTCCTCCCTTCAGTTGCAATACTTCCCATAAACGGTTAACGAGATCCGGCGTCTCAAGAATGGCGGCGAGCAGCAGCAGGCACTTGCGCGTATCCTCATGCCGTGAGATTAGTAGCAATGCTTCTGCCAAAGGCAGATCCCGGCGGAACCGTTCGGCTCCTCCAATCAGCCACAAATCCAGCTTGTCCTCCGCGTCGCGTAGGTCGCTGATCAGTTCCGTTTGAAAACCTTCCGGATCGTCCACCAGATAACCGGGGTGAACGCGAAAAAACTTAGCCAGCAGCAGGCGCGTGGTATTGGTCAAATGCTTCCGGCGTCCGCTCTCCAGTTGCGAAAGGTAAGGCTGGCTTAGAGTGCGCTGGAATTCATTCCGAATGGCGCTGACTATCTCTTTCTGCGTCATCTCGCGGTTCAGTCCACGAAGATGCCCTTCCACCACACGGAGATACCGAATTTTCTCGGCTACGCTCATATAGCAATCTGCTAATTGTATATCACAAATTGCAATCTTCTACAATCTTTTTCGAGAGCTGACTTATGCTCTTGGGCGCTTTTTAGGAGTGAACCGTTTGGAGTTCGGGGCAAAGCCTTGTAACCTAACAAATTGCTGGAGCGCCTCCTTGCATAGGGAGATTTACCAATTCCGGCACGTCCATGGCCGGTATGCTTGTTGAACAGGACCTAATCGAGAAAGCGCGAACCGGCGATGCCGGGGCGTTCAATCAGATTGTTCTTGCTTACCGGCGGCGGATTCTCGGCACCATCTCGCGCTTGATCGGAAGGCCGGAAGATGTGGAGGATGTGGGACAAGAGGTTTTTGTCAGGTTGTACTACTCGTTGGATCAGCTTCGGACCTCGGAGGTGTTTGAGCCTTGGCTCTACCGGCTGACGGTAAATGCCTGTTACGACTATTTACGGCGGGCGAAACGCCGGAACGAATCCCGCATGGCGGATTTAAGCGAGCAGCAGGTGATGATGGCCGATTCGTTGGCCGGAGGAAAGCAGGAATGGGAGGAGCGGCAAAAGGAGGAAACGCGGGAGTTCATGGATGCTTTGTTTCAGCATGTTTCCGAAGAAGACCGTTTGCTGCTTACTTTGAAGGAAGTGGAAGGTTTATCGCTGAAGGAACTGGAACGGATCTACCGGGTGAATGAAAATGCGCTGAAAGTTCGCCTGTTCCGCGCCCGCCAGCGGGTTCTGAAGGCATATCAGGCCGCTGTTGCAAATGGAAAGTTTTAGCTTTAGGCTTTAGGAGACGCCGCACATGGAGATCAGGAAGAAAGAAATGATGAGTGACGAATCCGGGTTGGACGAACTCTTCGGGCGCTACCGGCAGTCTTGCCCCGACGTGGAGCCGTCCGTCAACTTCATGCCGGCCCTTTGGCAAAGGATCGAGGCGCGCCATAGCTTTCCGTTTCTTTTCCGCAAATTGGGCCGGAGCGTAGTCACGGCTTCGGCTGCTCTCTGCTTGCTGCTGTTATTGCTGAACCTGGCGGTCACGCCTCAGATCGGCGTCAGCTATGCGGATGCCCTGATGGCGGAAGGCTCGGCGGAGCAGACCTATTACACGGAAGCCATGGGAAGCGCGCCTTCTTCTCCCGAAAGCGTTCCGGCTTCCCCGCTCCGCTAAGGATTTGAGTTAGGTCGGCATGAAACGGAATCAGTGGTCGGCGCTCCTGCTGGCGGTATTGTTGTTCTGCTGTGGAGTGGCGGTGGGAGCTTTGGGGCACCGGTACTACAGCGCCACGGTGGTAAACGCAGCCCGAAGCGAGGATCTACGCCGGCATTATCTTTCTGAAATGCGGTCCAGACTGGAACTGACGCCCACACAGGTCAGTCAACTGGAAGCGATCATGGACGACACGAAGGCTAAAACCAGGGCCGTGCGCGATCAGTACCGGCCCGAGATGCTCAAGATCCGCAATGAACAGATCAGCCGGGTCAAATCCATCCTCACACCCCGGCAGGTTCCGGTCTATGAGCAACTGGTCGCCGAACACGAACACCACGTCCGCGACCAGGAAGAGCGCGACCGCAAGGAAGAACAGAAACGGGCCGCTGGTCGGCAAGAGCAGACAGCACATTAAATTTGAATGCCAGAGAAGAGAGAAACGGGTGAGTTCGCAGACTTTGACTCCCAATACTGAAGCATCCATTGGAGCACGTTGCGAAACACTGCCGCATACCGCGTCCACAGTATCGGTCACCATTTCGGATTGATTATATAAACCGCTCGGTTTAGGGCTTCACAGAACTTATAGATGTGATCAGTTGCTCGACTGAACTTGGGCCGGGGCAGTCGGCGCAGCGATGCGCCTTAGTTTAACGTGCGGGGCGAATTCGTAATTGAGGTATTGGTCCAATTGCGCGCTGGCGTCCGGCCCGAGACCGGCTCGAAGGCTCACATAATTCTGGATCAGCAGGGCGGTGCGTTCGCGCTCCAGATCTCTAATTTCGGGAGGGGCGACTGGAAGGGGTTTGCCCTGCGACACAGCTTCCTTGGCTTCTTTTCGATAGCGAGTAATGACGAGCTGAGCACGACCATGATGGTCTTTGAGATCAGCGTCAAGACGATGTGCGGCAGCGCGCAGAAGATCAAGATGCTCATGCTGCAAGTTCGCGCGACTGAATGGTTCGGCGAACTTGTAGGGATCGCTGGTACCAGAGTTTACGGCGGTATTGTCGAGTTGGTCAACCCAAGCGAGAAAGTGCCGGTAGACCAAATAGGGCGGCAGTGTTCTATTATTCGCCACTGGGTCCTCGGTTTGGTTTGTTTGGTGCAGCGCAGCAGACTGGGCATGGATCATAACAATGGGAGGAATAAATAAGAACAGAAGTTTTGCAGTCAGTTTCATTTGGTTTCTCTTTCGGTATTGGTTCGGAAGTTTGCTATCAAGAAGTTACAGCGGGCGAGTAGTTGACTATCCTAAATCACTCTATGGGCACGTATCTGTCCGCCTTACCGTAATGTTGTTGGCTATTTTTAAACCTTTCGAGAGCAACGGCGCGCACTCGCGACGATGGGTCTTCTTTGGCTAATTGCTGAAGTCTGTTGATGACAGGTGCCCATCCCCAGCGTCCCTCCGGATGATAAATGGCATCGATCATCTGCTCGTCGCTGGTGTGGTCCCCCCTGCTTAACATGAGGTTCACGAGGACGTCCTCAATCGGCAGACTGGGATCGATTTTGGATTGATAGTGCGTGCCCGTGCGCACCCACAACGCGCAACTGCGCCAGCCGTCACAGATGGTTCGTAGTTTGCTGCCATCTCTTTGTAAGAAGAAGATCTCGGAATGCCCCTGATAAATGTCTGCAAGACGAGACCAGCCACCAGAACCAAAGCCCCAGTCGATAAAATAAAAAACTTCTACGTTCTTGGGCTGAACCTCGCCTTGTATGACCTGTTCCACTTTCACCCGGACTTTCCAAAGCTGGTACGGCTTGCCGTCTAATCCCGAATACTTCGGAGAACCCGCCGGTTGACAGTTCTCCAGGGCTTGTCCCACCAGAATTATAGGCACTTTAGGAAGGTTCATCGTCGTAAATCTGCGAGGAAATGGAGCCATTTCAAATTTGCGCTCACACCCAGAGCAGGCGCAGAAGGCTGCCACGAGGAACAGATAGACCCCCCCCCCGGCGTCGTTGCGCTAGACTTTTATTCGTCATTGTCCTTGGCAGCCTGTTCCCGGCCCATTATCACCGTCAATGTAAATGTATTGCGCGTTGAGGTTGATACCTTCCGCCGGAAGAGTTGTCATGGGACTGCACTTATTCTTAGTGTCTTTAATCCAAAGTGGCAAGGCTGGCCCGGTAGAGATACCGGGCATAGCAAAAAGGCTGGATATTCCTACCAAATACGGCGGTATTGTAAAGTCAGCCGCGTAATAATACTGAAGATAACTTGCTTGTGCGGTCCGAAGCAGCGGATTTCCGCGATGATGATCCGTGAATTGCGAATTATCGTCAATTTCTACCGCTTGTGGGGATGGCTGAGGAATCCGGTTATACCAAACGCCGTCTGGCATAGGAGGGATTATTCCGCCCGCAATAGCCATATTTGAGAAGCGTTCTCGCACACTCAGTGGATAATTTATGTTCCAAGGACGTCCGTATAAGTCTTTGATGATGAAAGTTCGCTGGCGTTCCCCTTCTCCCATGCCATATGTATCGTCCACTAAATCAACGTAAAACGGTATTGGTGGAACGTTCAGGGACGTGTTTGCGTTGTTAGCATCTGCCAGTAATTTAATTGGTACATATACTGCACTAAGCCGTTTAATCCAATCAGTGACTTGAGCCCTGAAGGTTGGCACATCATAGGGCGGCTGGGATGACGAAAGTAGGCCGTTGTAGGCGCTGAGGTCGAAAGGCGGCAGTGAGCCGTCCTGTGGCACGTAGCCTTGATCCGCCAACGTACTGCCCACGTAAATGGCAGCCGCTGTGATCCAGTAAGCGTATCCGCCACTGCCGTTTATCGTGCAATCTCCTGTCTCGTCATAGCAACTACTACCCCAGTAGAGCGGGTTCTCGTAATAGCCGCCGTTCAGAAAATAAGCGATCGCGTAGTGATCCGTTTGCAGATCGTAATCATGCCAAGCCGTTGCGTTGGCGCTCAGACTAATGGCCGTGCTGCTGTTAATCGGCATGGGAGTTTGCTTAACCTGCACACCTTCGTCGAACAGCGTGGCCACGGTGTCGGAATCATAATAGAGACTGGCTGTGTAGTCGAGAGTAGTCGCAGAGTACGTACTGACTACCCCATTGGTGATGGAAAGTGACGATACACCCTCTAAATGGCCATCCGAGGTCTGCCCAACGTCTGTCGTAGTAACTGTTCCCGTCGCGCTGAACTGCCCCACCACAAACGAAACGGCGGGCGTAGCCTGAACGTTTCCCACGGACCAAACCTGCGTATAGCTGCCGACGTTGTTGGTTTGCTCTACGTAATCGACGGTCAGGTGTCCAGAGGAATCGGTGCTGCCGAATGACTGTAGGCTGGTAGCGCCGTTGGCGGTCTGTACCATAGAAACAGGTTGATTCGGGGCACCGGTAACAATGATTCGATAAGTGTCCCCCACCTCAAAATTCGGCGAAAGATTGGGATGAGTTAAATTTGTCAACGAAATAGTCGGAGGAACTGAAGGCAGACTGATTTGCCACTGCTGGTTGGGAGAACCGAGCCAGTCGTATTGCTGGATGGGGGCTCCGTCCTGGAAGGCGCCGGGCGAGTTGCCGCCCGTTACATCCAACACCTTGCCGCTGTTTACATTGACAATTTCGTAGTACCGCCCATCACCCGGAACGGGCGCCAAATCCCATTGCTGATTCAGGCCATTAAGCCAATCCCACTGCTGAATTGTGGCTCCCGCAGCGGTGGAATAACCGGTCACATCCAGCACTTTGCCGCTGTTCACACTCACGATTTTGTAATGCGCTCCCACCGGCACGAGTCGCCATTGCTGGTTGGGAAAGCCCAACCAGTTGTACTGCTGAATCGGTATCCCATTGGCGGTCGAAGCCCCGGTCACATCCAGCGCCTTGCCACTTTGTCGGTTGACAATTTCCACCGGAATGAAAGCGGCTAGGTTGGCCATTTCAAAGGTCCAATTCGGCGGCGTGGGCGTTTGACCCCAAGGGGTCGCCACGTCTATCAATCTTTGTTGATAATTGCTCGCTCCCGTTAACGCATGCACTTCGATCCTCCCGGACATTATCCCAAAATTTGCAATCCCGACCAGATCCGGCTTGCCGTCGCCGTCCACGTCCGATAAGCGGAAACTCCAGTTTGGTGTCGGGGGAGTGCAATACCAGGGCGTTGCCACAGCGAGAATTTGTTGCTGATAGTTGCTGACTCCTGACAGAGCGTGCAACTCGACCATGCCGGAGGGCGTGTTGTATTGTCCAACCCCGACCAGATCCGGCTTACCGTCGCCATCAATGTCCGCCAGGGCGAAAATCCAGTCGGGCGGGGTCGGGGTTTGGCCCCACGGCGTCACCACATCGGCGAGCCTCTGCTGGTAAGCGCTCGCGCCCGACAGAACGTGCACTTCGATTCGTCCCGATGGCATGCCGTAGTTCGCAATCCCGACCAGATCCGGCTTGCCGTCGCGGTCGATATCCGACATCGTAAAAGTCCAGTTCGGGGTGGTGGGCGTGCAATACCAGGGTGTGGCGACCGCGAGTATTTGCTGCTGGTACTGACTCGCGCCCGAGAGAACGTGAAGCTCCACCCGGCCCGATGGTGTGTTGTACTGCCCGATGCCGACCAGATCGGGCCGGCCGTCGCCATCCACATCAGCCAAGCGAAAGATCCAATCCGGCGGGTTCGGCGTGCCGTACCAGGGCGTTACGACGTCCAATACTGATTGCTGATATTGCGTGGCAGCCGACAGCACATGCACTTCCACCTTGCCGGAAGCGGTAGCATACTCGCCAATGCCGACCAAATCACGAGCAGCTTGCGCCGCCGCCGAAGAAAAACAGACAAATGCCAGAACACCGGCCCAAATACACGAACGCATCGAGTTCCCCTGAGAAGCCCCTCGCACGATTACTGAGTGAGGGGCTATGTTTTGTATGACTGGTTCGGCGTTCCCGATAGGGCCTCTAGCCGTTTTCTGAGGGATAAGCTTCAAAGCGTGGGCAACAGAAAGGTGTAAAATCACCGTTTGTCCCGGCAACTTATTCTTTTGATCTCTGTCCTTTCTTTCTGCCCATTGTTGACGTGGGCCCAAGGTGGGCTGGCGCCCAGGGCGCTGACGCCCGGCACGGAGCCGTTTATTGCTCTACGCGAGCGCGCCCTGGCGCTAATTCATGTACGCGTGATTGATGGAACCGGGAGCGCGGCGCGAGAGAACCAGACGCTTGTGATTGCGAACGGAAAAATTCTCGCGGTGGGAGCTTCTGAAAGCACTCGGATCCCGGCTGATATGCGGCAACTTGATCTTTCCGGCTATACCGTTTATCCCGGCTTGGTCGGAATGCACGAGCATCTGTTCTATCCTTCCGGCGGCGGTGTGCCGATCTACAGTGAGCAGGCATTCAGCGCTCCGCGTTTGTACCTCGCCTCGGGCGTGACCACTATGCGAACCGCCGGTTCGCTAGAGCCTTACGCGGACATCAATATCAAGCGGCTGATCGACAGCGGCAAAATGCCGGGACCCAAGATGGACGCGACCGGACCCTACATCGAAGGCCCCGGCAGCTTTTCAGTTCAAATGCCGAGTATCAATTCGCCGGACCAGGCCCGCCGCACGGTGGATTTTTGGGCGGGAGAAGGCGCTACTTCCTTCAAGGCTTACATGAACATCTCGCACGATGCGCTGGGCGCGGCGATTTCCGAAGCCCATCGGCACGGGCTGAAGATCACGGGGCATCTCTGCTCGGTCGGCTTTACCGAAGCGGCGGAACTGGGCATCGACAATCTGGAGCACGGTTTGGCAGTGGATACGGAATTCACGCCGGGGAAACAGCGGGATATTTGTCCAAATGGCCAACAGGCCACGGCATCCGTTATGAGCTTAGATTTGAAGGGACCACAGGCGCAGCGCATGATTCACACCTTGGTAGAACATCATGTTGCCGTTACCTCCACTCTGGCCGTGTTTGAAGCTTTTCTGCCCGGACGTCCGCCGCTCGAACAGCGCACTTTGGACACGATGTCGCCGGAAGCGGCGAGCAGCTATTTAACGGCAAAGGAGCTTGCCGCTGAACACCCTGGCGCTCGCAGCGATCAATGGCTTAGAAAAGAGATGGAATTTGAGCGGGAATTTGCCGTGGCGGGCGGGTTATTGATGGCCGGTTGTGATCCTACAGGCAACGGCGGCGCTCTCCCCGGTTTCGGCGATCAACGCAATTTGGAACTGCTGGTGGAAGCGGGTTTCAAGCCCGAAGAAGCCATCCGTATTTATACCCTGAATGGAGCGCAATACCTGGCCCAGGCGGATCGTATCGGCTCCATTGCTCCCGGCAAACAGGCTGATCTGGTGGTTGTCCAGGGCAACCCTTCCGCTCGAATCGCTGATTGCGAAAAGGTCAAATACGTATTCAAGGAAGGCGTTGCTTATGATCCGGCCAAGCTGATCGACTCCGTGCGCGGCAGCCTTGGCATGCACTGAAGCGTCACAGCGCTAAAATAGTGAAAGTTGTACATGTAGCCTGCCTCTGCCGGTAGCGCCTTTATACGCCGACATAAAATGATTGAACTCGTAAGAGACTCCATTCGCTATCGCGAACTGATTTGGGCGCTTGCTCTGAAGGAATTGAAACTTCGCTATAAGCGTTCAGCCTTGGGCTTTTTATGGGCTTTATTGAACCCGTTGCTGCTCATGATCGTGACCACCCTGGTCTTCTCCACTCTGCTGAAAATGAGCATTCAGCACTATGCCATTTTCGTGCTTAGCATGATTCTGCCGTGGACTTTCTTTTCACAATCACTGTCGTATGCGGCTGAATCCGTGGTCGGCAATGGCGATCTGATTAAGAAGATTCGCGTGGCCAAGGTAGTCTTTCCCCTGGCGGCGGTGGCGTCGAACATGATTAACCTCCTGTTGTCATTGATTCCCTTGATCCTGATTGTGCTGGTCATGCGCCATCCCTTTTACATCACCTGGCTTTACCTGCCGGTGCCGCTGCTGGCCTTGACCATTTTCACCATCGGCGCAACCTTTTTCTTTGCGACAGCGAACGTCTATTATCGTGATGTTGCCCACATCCTCCAAGTCATTTTGCAGGTCTGGTTTTACGTCACGCCCATTCTTTATTCCATCGAACTTTTTCCCGCTCAGTATCGTTGGATTTTCAGGCTCAATCCGCTGATCTTCGTGATGAACGGTTTCCGACTCAGCGTCTACTATGGTCTGCTGCCGACGGCGCAATCGATTGTGGCTTCGTTCGTGTGCGCGTTTCTGGCCTTGTTTATCGGCTTCGCTGTGTTCCGCCGCTATCAGGACCAATTTGTTTACTATGTCTGAGGAATAGCCCATGAAACCCCCGGTGATCAGAGTAGAAAACGTAACACAGCGGTTCCGCCTGATTCAGGAGCGGCCTGATTCCTTGCGGGAACTGTTCACAAAACTGTTCCGCAGCAAATCGGAGTTCCATGACTTTGAAGCGGTGCGAAATGCTTCCTTCGAGGTGCGTCAAGGAGAGATGGTGGGCCTGATCGGGCGCAATGGCTCCGGCAAAAGCACCCTGCTCAAAATCGTGGCCGGAGTGTATCAGCCAACGTTCGGGCGGGTGGAAGTGCACGGCTCTATTGCGCCCCTCATTGAGTTGGGCGCCGGTTTTCATGGCGAGTTGACGGGGCGTGAAAACGTGCTCATGAACGGACTTCTCATGGGCTTCACGAAACGTGAAATGCAGGCGCGCGAACAAAGCATTATCGAGTTTGCCGGCATTGGTGATTTCATCGATTCCCCGGTGAAGCAGTATTCGTCCGGCATGTACACGCGCCTGGGCTTCGCCGTGGCGACGGAAGTGAACCCGGACATTCTGGTGGTCGATGAAATCCTCGCGGTGGGCGATGCGCAGTTCCAGCAGAAATGCTTTGAGCGCCTGGAGAATTTTCGCCGCACCGGCAAAACGATCCTGTTTGTGACCCACAGCTTGAATCAGATTGTGGAACACTGCGATCGCGCTCTTTACCTGGAGAAGGGGCAGATTGTGGCCGATGGAGATCCGGGGCAGATCGTCAATTTATATAAAGCCGCCAACGGCATTGAGCAGCCGGAATTGCTGAACGCCTCTTATTAGCAATCAGACAGCGCCAATTTCTTTTAAGATCTGTTCACGAAGCTGATCTGTTATCTCCGTGCGATGTTTCAACGTGAGATCCTGCGTGTTAATCGGTTTGAGAACGCGCAGAATCACCTCGCCGGATTTGACGATTCCGGCCCCATAAGGGAGAACTTCCCTGGTACCGATCATCACCAGGGGAACCAGCGGGACGCCCGCCTTAATAGCGATATAGGCTCCGCCTTCCTTGAACGGGCGCAGCACACCGTCGTGAGAGCGCCCGGCTTCGGGAAAAATCAGAAGAGAAATCTTCTTTTGCTGGATAACTTCGGCGGCGCGCTGCATGGTTTTCACGGCGGCGCGGGGATCTTCGCGCGGCACGGGAATGTGACCGGCCCGGCTGAGGTGCTGACCGAGCAGGGGAATCTGAAAGAGTCCGCTCTTCGCCAGAAAGCGGAACTGCACGGGGATGTGAGCCAAAGCGACGGGCGTATCCATATAAC
>CAXUBB010000125.1:0-5699 GCA_964249105.1 uncultured Bryobacteraceae bacterium
CGCCGTCCAGTTCCAAAGCCACAGCTGCGGAAGCGAGGGCGAATTCATAGCTGGCGCGGTCACGAACTTTCAAATAACGTGAGTGGCGCGCCATCGGCAAGCTGCTTAAATCGAGGTGCGTAATCAGCTCGCCGTGTTCCAAAACCGTTTCGATCTGTGGAGTATCGCCCGGAAGTCGATGAAATTCATTAAAAGGAATAGCGCGCGTGGAACCGTCCGGGCGCAGGATGCGAACGCTCGCATCCAGCATGGCTAAGGCAACACACAGGTCCGAAGGATTAGCGGCAATGCAGCTTTCGCTCGTGCCGAGCACCGCGTGACTGCGATTATAGCCATGCAGGGCGCTGCATCCCGATCCGGGAGAACGTTTATTACAGGCAGTCGTCACATCACGGAAGTAAGGACAGCGCGTGCGCTGCATGATATTGCCGGCAGTAGTCGCCATGTTACGCAACTGCGTCGAAGCCCCGGCCAGCAGAGCTTCCGACAATACCGGGTATTGCTCGCGAATCGTCCCGTGCCAGGCAAGCTGGCTGTTGCGCACGTTGGCTCCAACATGCACGCCGCTCCCGTCAACTTGGATCTCCCCCAAAGGCAATTGATTGACGCTGACCAGCGTATCGGGCCGCAGAACATCAACTTTCATCAAGTCAATCAGGGTGGTGCCGCCCGCGAAGAACATGGCCTGCGCGCCGGAGCTGACCGCTTGCGCCGCTTCTTGCGCGCCTGCGCTTTCAATGTAGTGGAACGGTCTCATTACTTTCCTCCCCCATGCTGTTGCGCGTGCCGTACAGCAGCGACGATGTTCGGATAAGCGCCGCAACGACAGATGTTTCCGCTCAGGCGTTCGCGGATTTCGTCATCGGTCAGATCCTCCGCCGTCAGATGGCGGCTCACATCCGGCGTGACATGACTCGGCACCCCGCGCCCAGCCTCGTCCAGCATAGCCACGGCGGACATAATCTGCCCTGGCGTGCAATAACCGCACTGAAAACCATCGCACTCGATAAAAGCGGACTGCATGGGGTGGAGTTGCTCACCATCGGCTAAACCTTCAATGGTGGTGATTTCGTCGCGCTGGTGAGCGATGGCAAGCGACAGGCACGAAAGCACGCGCTCGCCATTTATATGAACCGTGCAAGCGCCGCACTGTCCCTGGTCGCAACCCTTCTTGGCTCCCGTCAGTCCCAGGTGTTCGCGCAGGGCGTCAAGCAAAGTGACGCGTGGATCAATCGTAAGAGCGCGTTCCTCGCCGTTGATTCTGAGCCGGACCGGCACGGAGAATTTAACTGGGGAAGTAGACGCTGTTTCAACAGGGTGGGCCGACATACAATACACTCCTTCTTTACGGCAATGGATGAATCATTCAACGGTAAGTGTGCAAATAAAAATAGGCAGCGAACCAAACTAAAATAACCCTTAACTGTAGCGCTATTCATTCTTCCGTCAACTGAAGTAATCCGACCGAATCAGGTCTTGCGTCCGCGCATGGCGTATCAGAGCAGGCTCGGAGGTACGCGCACACGAAGAAGATCAGTTCCTGCCGCAAAGCGGCGAACTGCTTCTCGGGAGCATCGGATTCGAGCAATCTCCGGCTGACCCCGGCCATAGCGTCCTGCAGCATGGAAGCCACAAGTTGCGGATCTTTCGTCAACGGTTCGCGGGCGGTCGCCAGCATTTCCACAATGGCCTGATGGGATCTTATTCCCATCCGCTGCACAATCTTTGCTCCATCTACATCGGAGCTGATGGAGTAAAGAGCGACACTCGTCTTTGCATCCCTCAATTTAGCTTGGAGGAACGCGGTAACGAGAGCCGTCCCCATCTGCGGGAGAGCTTTCGCCTTCTGCTCCCGGCAGACTCGCTCCACGGCTTCCGTCACCTCATTGAGATGGCGTTTCAGGACAGCTTGCAGCAGTGCGCTTTTGTTGGGGAAATATTGATACAGTGTTCCGACCGACACACCGGCTCGCCATGCTACCCGTGTCGTGGTCAGCCGTTCCTTTCCCACACCGAGCAAAACCTGAATAGTGGCTTCGAGAATCGCGTCCACGCTGGCCGTCGAACGCGCTTGCACGGGCGTTTTACGGGGACTTAAAACAACCTGTGAACGCCGAGGCAAATGCGAACTTCCCTTCCGTAGCTTTCTTCATCTAACCATAAGGAAACACGATTTACTTCCAAATGATGAACAGAAGAGGAGAAACAAAATGATGACACACATAAACCTCGGCGGTGCCTTCACGCTTCCCGGCGCCTCGATAACTTTAAACCGCATGGGCTACGGCGCGATGCAACTGGCTGGCCCCGGCGTGTGGGGGCCGCCGCGTGATGTGAATGCAGCCATTGCCGTACTGCGCGAGGCGGTAGCGGCGGGCGTGAACCATATCGACACAAGCGACTTTTACGGTCCGCATGTGACCAATCAGATCATCAAACAGGCGCTTCATCCCTACCCGAAGGATCTGGTAATCGTGACCAAAGTGGGCGCTTACCGCCCCGACGCGAAATCATGGAATCCGGCTGTTTCGCGCGAGCAACTGACCGAGGCCGTTCATGACAACCTGCGAAATCTCGGACTGGACGCGCTCGACATCGTCAACTTCCGCAGGATGGGGTCTGGCCACGGCGTCGAGGAGGGTTCCATCGCCGAGCAAGTGACGGCGCTCGCCGAACTCAAGCGCCAGGGATTGATCCGTCACATCGGTTTGAGTAACATCACGCCCAAGCAGTTAACGGAGGCTCAAACAATTACGGAGATTGTCTGCGTGCAGAATTTGTACAACGTGGCGCAACGAAACGATGATGGATTCATTGATGATCTCGCACGACAAGGCATTGCCTATGTGCCGTATTTTCCGCTAGGAGGGTTCACTCCATTACAATCATCGGCGCTGGATGCAGCGGCCACGTCGCTGCAAGCTACACCCATGCAAGTCGCGCTGGCGTGGCTGCTGCAACGCTCGCCCAATATTCTACTGATTCCCGGAACATCGTCGGTCGAACATCTTCGCGAGAACCTACGGGCGGCCGCGCTGCAGCTTCCTGCCGAAGCTATTGCCAAGCTTGATGCCATCGGCCAAAATTCTCAGCAGCAGTCGTGATTAAAAATACAGTTTCAGAGCAAGTTGCAGTTGCCGCGGCGTGTTGAGCAGGTCGCCGCTGCTGGTGATCCTGCCGAAATTGGGACTCTGCAATTGATTGTTATTTGTAGTTCCGTTTCCGTTCGGGTTGCCGATACCGAAGCGAACCCGATTAAACAGATTGAAGGCTTCGGCGCGGAACTCAAGCCGTACCGATTCTCGAATCGGGAAATTGCGGATCACCGAAACGTTCTCGTTGTAGTTGGGGAACTGCCGCACTGTCGGAATATAGCGGGTCGCATTACCAAACCCATTCAGGCTGGTACCCGATCCCTGAACTGGGAACGGCCCATTGCAGACAGCACCCGCAGCACAGGGCGCAACAAAGAAGTTATCTACTGATGGATCAAAGCCGCCGTTCCAATTCGGCTGCCATCCATTATAGGAAGTAACATACGGGATATTGCGACCCGACTGGGCGCCATACAAGGGCAGCGTGTAGCTGGTACCAAGAGAAATCGGCTGACCGCTTGAATAAGTAAGCACTCCATTCACGCCCCAGTTGCCGAGAATCCAGGATGCCGGACCATGCGTCAGGAATTGCCTGCCCTTGCCAAAGGGCAGATCGTCAACAAAGCCGATTTTGAAATTGTGGGTGATGTCATACGCACCGATGGATTTTTCCAAGCGGCGGTTATATTGATCGGCGGCATAGTATCCATTTCCCCAATAACTGTCGGAGTCCGTCAGGATTTTGGAAAAAACATAGCTGGTCTGGAAAGTGAAGCCGTTCGAGTAGCGTTTTTCCAGACGAATCATGCCGGCGTGATAAGTAGAGTGCCCACTGTGGTCGCCTTGACCGCCGAAAGTATCAATGCCGGTATATTGCGGGAAAGGCCGGAGAGCCTGGCGAACAGTTCCTTTGAAACCCGGATAGGGCGGCGTGATGCCATACTGAGTCGCCAAAGCTGATCCGACATTACTGTTCAACACTTTGGTGCTCTGGGTAATGTCACCAAACGCGGTCAGATAAGCCGGGTTGACCTGATTGTAGTTGAGCAACTGGGATTGCAGGTGAGATCCCATCACGCCGTTGTAGGACGCTTCCATAATCATGCTGTTGGTGAGTTGGCGTTGAATAGAGAAGTTGAAATTATTCGTTTCAGGCGGCCGCACGGTTTCATTGCCCTGCCACCAGTTCACGCTTGCGCCGTTCGAGACCGACGGATTGATCAAGGGCGGCGCGGTCCAGGCAGGCATGCCCTGATTCAGCAGGAACGTAGGATTAATTCCATTGCTCTGATTGGGAAAAGGCTGCGTCAGCGTAAAGCCCATGTTATGAGCCGAGCCGGTGGTTGCCATCAGCGGCGCAAAGGAGCGGGCATACGCGCCGCGCAGCACGGTTTTACTGTTCAAAGAATAAGCAAAGCCGATGTGAGGGCCGAACGCTCCATAGTAGCCGGGAACCAGGCTTCGCGAACCTTGGCGTCCAGGACCGGACCCCGCGAAGATAATCGCTCCAGGAATTCCGCCCGCGCCGGGATTGGGCGTGGTAGGGGAGAAATCGCTCCAGCGATCATCGAGGCCGGTGGGAGGAAGGTTGGTTTCCCAACGCAAACCCAGGTTCAGCACCAATTTATTGTTCACGCGCCAATCATCCTGGGCAAAGCCGGAGAAGTAGGAGAACTGTTGGCCAATGAAGCGCGGCGTGTCAATTGATCCGTAGTCGGCGTAACCGAGCAGGAAAGAGGCGAATGCATTACCGCCCTGGTTGGAATTAGTGCCTCCCGGAACGCCGGTTTCGGTGTAGCTGAAGCCGATGCAGCCCGCTTCACATTGTCGTCCGAAACCGTTGTAGTGATTGATCTGCCAGGAGCCTCCAAATTTCATGGTGTGCGCGCCTTTAATCCACGTAAAGTCGTCGTTGTAGGAGTAGACGGTATTTTCTGATCCGTTATTCGCTTGGCCGCCCCACGTGGTGTAGACGCCATCTCCGCCGGAGAAAAGATTGACCAGATTGTCATTACAGTTCGGAACGTTGCCGAAACAGAACTTATTTTGCCAGTTGCCGATGTACTCTTGCGGAGGATTATGGTTTTGCCGCCAGTTGTTGCCGCCAGCGTAGAAGTGGTTGAACTTTGTAGGGCTGAGCGTCCAGTCCCAGCTAAAGCGGACGACATCCGAAGCTTGCTGCAAAGCGTTGTAATTGGTGTACAGTCCCGGCAAAGTCGCCGGACCCTCCGGACCCGGAACTTGTGATTCACGATCATAGCCGTAATATCCGGAGATGCGGTGCTTTTCGTTAAAAAGGTGATCGCCTTTGATGCTGACCTTGTTAACAGGCTGAACATTGGAACCGTTCGCAATGATGTAGTTATTGGTGACGTATCCCGGCGTTCCAGGCTGCGCTCCGGTGTTTGTCGCCAGAGTGCCGCTACTTTGAAAAACTTTCAGCGCCTGCAATGACACAGGATTGAACATGCTGACAGGAATTTTATTGCCGGGAAATTGCGTTCGCGTAACACTGCCGTCAGCGTTGGTAATTTGCGTGGTGGGATCGTAAATCGGAATTTGGGTGCCGTTTTTCGTCCCCCAATTGCTGAAATCGCCGTTGTA
>CAXUBB010000125.1:5709-12181 GCA_964249105.1 uncultured Bryobacteraceae bacterium
TATAAATCTGGCGCGCTTTTCCTGCCTTGTTGCTGAAGAAATCATTGGCGTCAAAGTCGGTATTGCGCAAAAATTCATAAGCGGAGCCGTGAAACTGATTGGTGCCGGATTTCGCGACAAAGGTCATGACGCCCCCGCCCGCGTGACCGTATTCCGCTTTGAAGCCGTTGGTGTTCACGTTAAATTCCGTGATGGCTTCGACGGAGGGAGCGTTAGACGCTACCCAGCTTTTCGAAAGCGCCCGCGAGGTATCAATCGAAACGCCATCGAGCGTTGCCTGATAGCTAGCCGCCTGACCGCCGCCGAGAGCGAAGCCGTTATCTCCGCCGATGTTTTTCGCTTCCGGCGTCAGAGTGGCCAGATCGAAGGGGCTGCGAACCGCGCCCGCCACTACGAGCGGCAGCGTGTCAACCAGTTTCTGATTGACGGTCACGCTCACTTTTGAATCCTCGGAGTTTACCTGGAGAGCCGTGGCTTCAACCTCCACAATCTGCCTGGATTGTCCGATTTGAAGATTAATGTCAGCACGAACCGAAGAAGCAGCATCAACAACCAGGTTTTTCACTTCCGCTGATTTGAAGCCTTCCTTCTCGAACTGGATGTTGTATGTGCCCACTGGAACTTCAGCAGCGGTGAAATCACCGGAATCGTTGGTGACTGAACTAATTAGCTGACCAGTGGCAATATTGGTGATGTTGACCTTGGTTTGGGGAACCACGGCGCCGCTGCTGTCATGCACTGTGCCGCTGATAGTACCCCGTTCTGATTGCGCCATCAGAAAGCTGCCGAGAACCAGGAGCATGGCAAAACAAGCGCAAACCCGCTTTAGAAAGATCCAACCTGGGACCATAGACAATATTTCTCCTCACCTTGAGCAAGGGTCAGCTTCATCGAAGCAAGCCGATCCGAGCCAGCGACTAGTGCTTTTCAGCTAACAAGCAGTGTAGAGCAGTGTATCGAATTCCTACACTGCGGTCAAGTGAGCAACGCAGTAACAGGAGTACCTATTGGTTAATCACAGAACCATCGGCGCGGCGGACAACGCCCCAACCGCCATTCAGCCGCTTGCGGTCGCCTTTCTCAGCACCAAAGGGATACTTGGCCGCGGCTTTCTCATTGATCTCCACGCCCCAGCCCGGTTTCTCATTGGCGTACACATAGCCGTCTTTGAAAACCGGATAGCCCTCAAACACTTCCTGCACGCGATCATTGGGGAAGGTCCACTCCTGAACGCCGAAGTTATAACAGACCAGGTCCAGAGTGACATTTGCGCAGTGGCCGATGGGCGACACATCGCCGGGGCCGTGCCAGGCGGTTTTGACTTGAAAAGCTTCCGCCATGGCGGCAATTTTCCGGCAGGGTGTTAGTCCGCCTGCTTCCGATACGTGGATGCGGATGTAATCAATAATGCTTTCCTTAATCACCGTATTCCATTCGTGCGGGCTGTTAAAGAGTTCGCCCATGGCAATGGGAGTTGTGCAGTTAGCCCGGATCTGGCGGAAGTAATTAATATTTTCCGGCGATAGCGCGTCTTCGAGGTAGAACAGCCGGAATTGCTCCATATCTTTAGCGAACTGCACGGCCAGGCGCGGCGGAACCCGCTCGTGCACGTCATGCAGCAGTTCAATATCGGGGCCTAGCTCCTTGCGCGCTGCTTCGAACAGGGAGAGCGTGCGCCTGACATAGGGTTCCGGCTCGAAAATTTCGTCCTGCGGGTCGGCATTGGGCGATTGCGGACTGTTGACCGGCGCTGCTCCTGCTCCATAGGCCGCCATGCCGGGCACTCCCACTTGCAACCGGACCACCTTTATGCCGCGCGCCATAATCTTGCGCGCCTGGTCAAGAGTTTCCGGTATCTCGCGTCCGGAAGCATGAGAGTAGATCATGGCTCCCCGGCGGCATTTGCCTCCGAGCAGTTCATAAACAGGCATGCTCGCTTGCCTGCCCTTGATGTCCCACAACGCCTGATCCACTCCGCTGATAGCGTTGTTCAGGACAGGCCCATTCCGCCAGTAGGAAGAGTTGTACATGGCCTGCCATAGGTCTTCAATGGCATCCGTGGGCCGGCCCAGCAGGAAGGGTTTCAGATACCGGTTCACCGCTTCCACCACCAGGTCAGCGCGTTGCGTAAAGGTGGCGCAGCCGTAGCCGTAAAGGCCATCCTGGTCGGTCTGTATTTTTACCACTACCAGGCGGACGCCCGCCGGTGCGGTGCAGATCACCGAAACGTCTTTGATTTTCGGGACCGGCATGCCGCGCAGCAGCGGCGCTGCCGCCAGCGGCGCGACTATAGATTTAAGGAGCTGTCGACGGCTCCATGCTTGTTCAGTCATTGGAAATTTACGACCACAGGCGGTCGTTAACTCTTTGGAGATCATTCCATTTATCAGTTGGCTCGAAAAAGCCGGTGTCGGGAAGCAGGTGAGCTTTGACAACCTCATCGTTGAGGGTGACTCCCAGCCCTGGTTTATCCGGCACGGTAATAAATCCGTGGTTGACAATCGGCTTGTCCACGCCTTCGACGAGCGAATCCCACCACGGCACATCAACCGAGTGATTCTCCATAGCAAGGAAATTATTCATGGCGGCAATGGCATGAACCCCGGCCATGCAGGCAACCGGGGTGCCTGCAAAGTGTACCGCTGTTCCCACTCCGTACTCTTCGGCCAGATCGCCGACCTGCTTGGTTCCCAGAATGCCGCCCGCTGAACCGGGATCGGGATGAACAATGTCCACGGCGTGCATTTCGCAGAGTTTCCGGAAATTTTCCGGCAGGTAAATGTCTTCACCGGTAGCCAGCGGAATATCGACCTCGCTGGAGATTTCCTTCAACAGCTCCGGATAAGACCACGGCACCATGTCTTCAAGCCATGCCAGATTGAATTCAGTCAATCTCTTCCCCAGGCGGATACAGGAGTTCACTCCGATGTGCCCGAAGTGGTCCGCCGAAAGCGGCACCTCCATGCCCACCTGTTGACGGACAACCGATACGTACTCCGCCATGAGATCGCAGCCTTTCTGGGTAATTTCGACCCCGGTAAACGGATGCGCGATCCAATGCGTGTCTTTGGTCGGGTCCATGCCGAGAGGATGGCTCACAGATCCCGGCACGTGCTGAACCAGATCGATGCCGAGATCCATTTTCAGCCAGGTGAAGCCTTGATCCATACGCGCTTTCAGCCGTTGTCCGTAGACTTTTGGATCATCTGACTCGGTTGTGTCGCAGTAGATGCGGACCTTGTCGCGGTATTTGCCGCCCAGCATCTGGTAAACCGGAACGCCATAGGCTTTGCCCGCGAGATCCCATAGCGCCATCTCGACGCCGCAGACTCCGCCCGCTTGCCGCGATTGTCCGCCAAACTGTTTAATTTTGCGGAACATCTTTTCAACATTGCAGGGATTTTCTCCCAGCAGAACCCGCTTGAGAACCAAAGCGTAGGTGGCGGTAGCGCCGTCGCGCACTTCGCCCAGGCCATAGATGCCTTGATTGGTGTCGATCCGGATGAGAGGGCACGTCATGGGGGCGCGCGTCACGGTGGCCACCCGTAGGTCCGTGATCTTAAGATCCGATGGTTTAGAGTTCGTGTTGGTATTGCGTGGAAGAGCTTCCAGAATGTCGTCCGTCCATAGAGCGCCTATGGCGGCAGCGGCGGCGGTGCCCTTGAAAAAGTTGCGGCGGGAAAGCCGATTGCGTTTGCCTGGTTTCATGAAAGTGAATCCCTGGGTGTGAACTTATCACAACTCCCCATCGAGGAGGAAGCAAACCACTAATGACCGAGGTGCTGGCGCTTGTATTCCTCGTACTGTTTGAGCAACTCGGGGTCTCTCGGACTGGGGTAGATGTCGCTCGATTTGTACTTGCCGGTTTTGAGCATCATTTGCGTCCATTCGTCGTGAACATGGAGTTCTTCGGATGTTTCGATCACCTGTTTCACAAATTGCGGCGGGATGAAGTAAATGCCCTCCCTAGTGCCGAAAACGACGTCGCCGGGCATCACGATTGCTTGCCCAATGCGGATGGGAATGTTGACTCCGGTGAGCATGCAGTTGTTGATGGGCGTTGGATGGGAGCTACGGATATAAACGGGCATGCCCTTTGAGAAGATGCTGTCCAGATCGCGGATGGCGCCATCGACCACAAAGCCGTTATGAGTAAACGTTTCAATAGCGGTCGCCAGATTATCTCCGACATAGGTTCCGCCTTCCTCCTTGCCGTACAGATCGACCACGATGGCATCACCGTTTTGCAGGGAGTCAATCACGCGCTGATTGGCGTTTCGCTTCGGGCCGTTGCCGTTGGCTTTGGCTTCAGCCACTGCCAGCACGTCCTTGCGCAGCGGCATGAATTGCGCGGTGACAGCGCGTCCAATCAGGGGTTTTTCAGGGTGCAGGATCTGCCAATGACCTTCGAACTGATTGTTATACCCTTCCCGCGACAGAACTCGCCAAACCTCTTCGGGGCTGACGCTTTCCAATTTTTTCAGAAGCTCATCCGGCACCTTGGGGCGCCCATCAGGAAAACGGTCAAAGGGATTTTCCTTTGTGTATTCCATCAACTGCTCGCGGCTGAATTGCAACACCTGAGCTTGCGCCAGCGCGCCAAGCAGGGCGGCACAGAATAAGAGATTAGCTCGCTTCATTACAGTTAGGCAGCATATCAGGAAATGCTAGAGCGAAGCAGCTAAGAAATTAAGGAGTCATATGTTTTGTGGTCTCCAATCCAGAACCACAAATATCCATCGGAGCGTTTCAGAGCGAGAGCGCGGTAGTCTAAGGTGACGCGGGCAGAATAGAGGTCTTGCCCATGGACTTCGGCCACTTTCTTGAACTGCAGAGAAGGATGTTGGGGATTGCTCTCTAAAAGTAGAAACTGCTTGTCAGCACGATTTCGAATGTCCGGTGATAGATCCCAGTAGTGCTGCCAGAAATCTTTGTCAGCACGATGCCGCATTCTGATTAGAGCGGCTGAACGTAGCCGTTCTTTTCATTATTTAAGGCTCGCTGGACCGCCTTATCTAAACGGCCCGCGACAGCATCGGCCTGAATGCGGAGATCAATGGGCTGTGGCCGCGTATACTGATCAAGCCACGAACGTAATTCTTCCCATTCCTGCGGTGTAAGCGCTCCAATAGCACGTTCGATTTCCTCCACTGTGTTTAAGCTCATAGTCTCCTCAATTATGTTAACTCGAATTTCTTGGTGCTTGCGCCTAACATGAGAAGAGGGCAAAGCGTCGCCTGAGATCAAACAGCCTTTCCGCGATCAGCCGCCTGAAATTATCGGCGAATCAACGCGAACCAACTGAGCTTGGGTTTTGTTCAACCCCACCAGGTTTCGCCGGGAGCTAAATGCGCTTTCGCCACGTCGGGATTAACTTCAATGCCGAGTCCGGGTTTGTCTTGAATCGTTAAGTAGCCGTCTTTCCAGATTGGGCCTTCGTGAATGACAAGATCCGGCCACCAGTCGATCCAGTTCGCCAGTTCGTGTATGCGGAAGTTGCGCATGGCGGAAGCGGCATGGGCCGAGGCAATGGTGCCCACGGGACTGGCGGGATTATGCGCGGCGGTCCAGATTCCGTAGCTCGACGCGAAATCGGAAATACGCTTCGATTCAAAAAGACCGCCGGACTTTGGAATGTCGATATGAACGCCGTCGCAGCCTTGTAGCTCGATCAGCTTTTCGAAACCCGCCAGTCCATATAGATTTTCACCCGTGCAGACCGGCACTGGTGATTCTCGCCGGACTAGCGCCATCGTTTCCGGGTTTTCCGGCGGGACCGGATCTTCAATCCACATCGGGTTTACGTGCTCGAGCGCCTTGGCGAGATTCACCGCATCCCGCACATCATAGTGCCAGTGCAGGTCGATGGCAAAATCAGTATCAGGCCCCAGTTCTTCCCGCACGGTTTCCATCATTTTGACAATCTGCCGGATGTCATTGGTCGTGAGGTTCCGCAGATAGCGATCATGGCCGGACTGCTGGTATTGCGGGTCGAGAGTTCGCGGGATGCCGTCACCCTGAAACTTGAAGGCGGTCCACTTCCAGCGTTCCGCGCGGGTCTGGCGGACGAGATCGCGCCAGGAGGCCGGGTCTTCAGGATGCTGCTTGGGTACCTGTGTCGTCCGATAGAAGCGGACACGATCACGAAAACGGCCTCCCAGCAGATTGCAGACAGGCGTATTCAAGATCCGTCCGGCTAAATCCCAGAGAGCGATCTCGATCCCGCTCGCGGCTGTGACTGTTGCGCCGCCAATAGCTCCCGCCCCGGCGCTTTCCATCAGCATTTTGGTGTAAAGCTTATCTACATTGAGCGGGTTCTCGCCAACAATGATGCCTTTCATCTTGTTGACGATCAGGTCCTTCACGCCCCAGCCCCAATACGCCTCGCCGATTCCGTAAACGCCTGCATCCGTTTCGATCTTGATCAGGTTCCAATCCCAGGTGCCGCGCACGATCATGCACTTTACGTCTG
>CAXUBB010000126.1:0-6271 GCA_964249105.1 uncultured Bryobacteraceae bacterium
CGACAGCATTGTCGGCGGCTGCGCGCGTGCCGCTAGGCTCAGACCCGACGATGACGTGTTCGCGGTTCGATTTGTTCCAAACCGGGGTAATCTCCATGCCCTCCCGGTCCGCCAGGATAACGGCTTGCAGTTGCGCTTTGGCTTCATGAGCAAAGCGATCCCCGACGCCAATGGAGTATTTAGGAAGCTGAACAGGATTTGTCATGCATTTGATGAGCAGGGTATCAAATGAGGAAAGAAAATTTGAACCGTTTGTGATTCACCGAGGCGATCCGTTCCCAACGCGCACCTCCGACATATAATCGCTGTACGGAAGGAATGGCATGGCTGATCCAAAGTGGCAAGATGTGTTGGCGGACCTGGGCGGTAAGGCGTCAGGAGAGAAGTTTCGAGCGGTATCGCTGGTGGCGGACCTCATCGGGAAGAACCTTCCCCGCGACGTCTTAGATCCGATTAAGAACAAATACCGCGAGGCGGGGGCTGATTACAACGATCTGCTGGAAACCATTGCTTCCGAACTGATTCAAAACGCAAAGCCGGATCCGCCACTATTTAATCCCAAGATTACGAAGAGCAACGCTTCTTATCAGGCATTCTTTGACGCCGCTCAAGACGCTTTCGATGCGTCCGGGGCAAAACCTTTTGCTCTGACGGCCAAGGCGCAAACAGACGTTCGGAACCAGATGGGTTTTGCGGCGTTGGTTGGTCCCGAAACGATCGTCACGTCCCTCGCAGGCGTCGTGGACCTGATATTCAAACACGTCGAGTTCTTCTGGAAGCAGCACAAGGACGTGAAAGCGGCGTTTGCCTCGACGCTGGAAAAAAATCAGTGGCCGATCTGGCAGAAGATCGAGAAGGACCCGGCATCGGCCATGGATTCAGCCCCCGTCTCGCAACCGGACAAGGGAACGGCCGCAGGCACGAATTGAGAACGGCGGTTAAGTTGGCGTGCTGATCGATTAAGGGCAAACGTGGGCGTACGAGCGAAAGACACGAAACGGAACTGAAACGCGCCAAAAACAGCAGTGAACTGAGCCGTCGGTTGTCCTTGCGCTCGCGGTGAAACAGGGTGCAGCAGTCAGATGAACAAAGTTATTCAATTGTGGATACGACAGCCAGGGGCGACGGGTTCTCAAAACAGTGGCGAACGGCCGCTTCACCAGCCCCGATCAACGCCTAGCCGATCAGCAGTCGGACGATCCGCAAAGCTGGAACCTGTATGCTTATGTCCGTAATAACCCGTTGTCAAATATCGACGACAACGGGCACGCCACAACCGAAATTCGATATATTAGCTTAGACCCTCAAACTTCCACACCATCTTCCCGCCCACAATCGTGACTAATGGTCCGCCGCGGAAGTGATGCCCGTGAAAGGGCGTGTTGCGGCTCTTGGAGGGCGAACGGTTCACGTCATAGGTCCATTCGTGATCGAGGCCGAAGATGGTGATGTCGGCCACGGCTCCCGGTTGTAATGCGCCGCGGGGCAGGGACATGACGCGGGCAGGCTTGTTGGTGAAAAGCTCCACCAGTCGAGGCAGATCCATTTTCCCTGTATGATAGAGTCGTTCCAGCGCGAGAGGCAAGGCCGTTTCAAGGCCGATGATTCCGAAGGGACAGCGCTCAAACTCCTGCATCTTCTCAGCGCCTGGATGCGGCGCGTGATCGGTGGCGATGGCGTCAATTGCGCCGTCAACCAGTCCGTCGATGACGGCGGCCACGTCGCAGACTTCGCGCAAGGGAGGCTTCATCTTGTAGTTGCTGTCGTACGGCGGCATGTCGGAGTCGGCAATCGCAAAGTGGTGGGGCGTCGATTCAGCGGTCACCCGCAAGCCGCGGCTTTTGGCAAACCGGACCATTTCCACCGACAAGCGCGAGGAGATGTGCGCCACGTGATAGCGGCAGCCGGTCAGCTCGGCCAGGATCAGATCGCGGGCCACCATGACGTCTTCGGAACTGCGGGGAATGCCGCGCAGACCCCAGCGGGTGGACTGCAATCCCTCGTGCATGTCGCCGCCCGCGCTTAAATGCAGGTCTTCGCAATGCTCGACTAAAGGAAGGTCCAGCGAGCGTGCAAACTCCATGGCCCGGCGCGCCACACGGGCGTTCATCACGGGCTTGCCGTCATCTGAAATGGCGACCGCGCCCGCCGCTTTCATGGAGGCAATGGCCGACAGTTCCTCACCGGCGCTGTTCTTGGTAATGGCCCCGATGGGATAAACGTTGACCACGGCATAACGTTCCGCCTGGGCGCGAATGTAGTTCGTTACCGTGGCATTGTCGTTGATGGGTTGCGTATTCGGCATGCAGCAGATGGAAGTAAAGCCGCCCGCCGCCGCAGCGCGTGAACCGCTCTCAATGGTTTCCGCATGCTCAAAGCCCGGCTCGCGCAGGTGTACATGAATATCAATGAAGCCTGGAGCAACGATCATGCCCGTAGCGTCGAACTGCTCGCTACCGCCATCAGCAAGGCTGGTACCGATCTCGCGCACCAAGCCGTTTTCGACGGCAACGTCGCAAACGCGATCCAGGCCGCCCGACGGATCGATTACCCGCCCGTTTCGAATAATTAATCGGCTCATTGGCTCAATACCCTTTCGAGCACCGCCATGCGCACGGCGATTCCGTTCTCGACCTGATTCAAAATGGCGGACCGCTGCGAATCGGCGACTTCGGACGAGATTTCGCGTCCCCGGTTGATCGGGCCGGGGTGCATCACCATGACGTCCGGCTTGGCCTGTTCCATGTGCTCCAGCCGCAGACCAAAAAACTGAAAGTATTCGTTGGCCGGAAACGCCGCTTCGTGCTGCCGCTCCAGTTGCACGCGCAGCATCATGATCACGTCGGCATCGCGGATCGCATGGACCATATTGCTCGTTAGTTCGACGCCCGGTGCAATCCCTGCCATTTCCCTCGGCAGCAGGGAGGCCGGACCGCACAGCACAATCCGAACGCCGAATTTCGAAAGCAGAAACACGTTGGATCGAGCCACGCGGCTATGCGCGATATCGCCGATAATGGCAACACGCAAACCTTCGAGCGTTCCGCGCCGGTCCATGATCGTGAGAGCATCGAGCAACGCCTGGGTGGGGTGCTCGTGCGTGCCGTCGCCCGCGTTGACGATGGGAACGGGCAGATAGCGCGACAAAAAATGGGGAGCGCCCGAAGCCGAGTGCCGCATTACGATGGCATCGGGACGCATGGCTCCGAGCGTGTTCAGCGTGTCCACCAGCGACTCGCCCTTGGAAACGCTGGAACCCGAGGCGGTGATGGAGAGAATGTCCGCGCCCAAGCGTTTGGCGGCAATCTCAAAGCTGGTGCGGGTGCGGGTGGAAGACTCGAAGAACAGATTCACCACCGTGCGCCCGCGTAATGTGTCGAGCCGCCGGAAAGTTTCGCCGCGAGCGGGCTGGAATTCTTTGGACCGCGCCAAAATGGCTTCAATATCCGGTCGGGGCAGCGATTCGATATCCAGCAAACCTGTTCTAGGCATCGGTTCTATCGTTGCTGTCCACCAGTTCGACCAGCATGACCTTTTCCTGCCCGTCCACTTCCTGAAACTTAACCTCGATAATCTCGTTGGAACTGGTTTGCACCATGCGGCCCACATAGCGCGCCTCAATGGGAAGCTCACGGTGGCCGCGATCAATCAAGACCAGCAGTTGCACGCGCGCGGGACGGCCATGATCGAACAGCGCGTCCAGCGCGGAACGGATGGTGCGGCCCGTGTACAGCACATCATCCATCAGGACAATATCTTTGCCCACAATCGAGAAATCAATCTGCTTCGCGCCGACAATCGGACGTTCCGACACGGTGGAAAGATCGTCACGGTAGAGGTTGATATCGAGAACGCCCACCGGAATTTTACGATTCTCCAGGCTCTCGATTTTGGAGGCCAGGCGCTCGGCCAAGGGAACGCCGCGCCGCTTAATGCCCACAAAGGCGAGCTGCTGAAGATCGGCGGTTTTCTCCAGCACTTCATGCGCAAGGCGAACCAGCGTCCGATCAATTTCGGAAGCGCTCATGAGCTGTTTCTTTTCGCGGACAGTCGGCATTTAATTAGTCAATAGGGGACAAAAGAGGCTACTGTCCCGTCAGATTAGCATGGCAGGCGCGAATCGCCGGGCGAAGAGGCAACAAAACAGACTGGCCTTCGGCCTAACCGTCTCAAACTCGGGACTGGGCCGTCCCAAACTCGAACACAGGCGGAGCGGCTGTATGGCCTCGCCTCTTCGCAACCTGAATCTTGCGGTCATTTGGGAATGGCAGTCGGCATGCACTCCTGGGGCGTATGCCCGGTACCTTGAACTTCGCCTACGCTGTTCGTGTGTTGGCCAAAAGCCCCGGTTTTACTGCCGCCGTGGTGCTCTCGCTCGCTTTGGGAATTGGCGCTAACGCGGCCATTTTCAGCGTGGTGAATGGCCTTCTTTTCCATCCCGCTGGACTGAGCTATCCAGAGCAACTGGTGGCTCCGCGCGTCAGCTATCAAAAGCTCGGGCTCGATAAGATTGCGATGTCCGCCACGGACTTTGCCGACATTCGCGACCAGCATAAAATTTTTGCTCGATCAGCCCTGCAGCAGCTCGACGGGTTTAACTATACGGGAGGTAGTTCACCCGAACGGCTGCAAGGGGCGCTGGTAACCTCGCCGTGGTTGGACGTGCTGGGCAGCAAGCCGCTGCTGGGCCGCGGATTTCTTCCCGAAGAGGATCAACCGGGTGCGAACCATGCCATCGTACTTTCGTACAAGCCGGTAGCCCTGATTGACGCCGATTTAGCCCGCCGCTATTGGCCTCGGCAGAACCCGCTCGGACGCCGGTTACGCCGTGGTTCGCGCCAGCCCTGGGCCACGATTGTCGGCATTGTGGGGCATGTGAAACAATCCAGTCTCGCCGCCGAGGGAGGCCACGGCGTGTACTACTTCAGCCTGTACCAGCAGTCCGAGCCGGAGGTGTTCCTGGTCGCTCGCGGCAGCTTAGCTTCCGCGCCGCTCCGCCAAGCCATTCGCCACGCGGTACAGGCAAGTGATCCGGCGCAGGCCGTTTTCGATTTCAAGACGATGGAAGAAAGAGTTGCCTTAGCTCTCGGACCTCAGCAATTCGCAACTCGCCTGCTGCTGGTGTTCGCCGCCGTAGCCCTCTTTCTGGCGGCTACCGGCTTATATGGCGTGATCAGTTACAGTGTGACGCGACGCACCCGGGAGATCGGCATTCGAACCGCTCTCGGAGCAGATCCCATCCGGGTCGTCGGCCTGGTGATCGGGCAAGCGATGAAACTGGTGGTGATCGGCCTGTTCGCCGGACTGATCGTGGCGACCTTGTTGGGGCAGCTCGCTTCCAGTCAATTGTTCCACGTCAGCGCCTTCGATCCGGTCACCTTTGCCATGGCTGCTCTCGTGCTGACGGTGGCGGCTCTTCTGGCGACCGCTCTTCCCACTTGGCGGGCGGCCCATGTCGATCCGGTAACGGCGCTCCGCAATGAGTAAATAGTCAACGCTTAGAAGAAAATGCGGATCAGCTCACTCCCTGCGCCCGGTTTATACTGGCGGCTTACGCCTTCAATCGTCCTCGAATCCGTCGGGCCAGTTTTTCGATCTCTTCTGTTTTCTTGACGGAATTCAGAGGAACTACATATGTTCCGGCTTTTTGCAATTCATCGCGGAGGTTTGTCGCCGCTTCTATTAATTCATTCGCATCCTTCAAAGATTGTTCGTGGTTCTGCTTGGCGATGGCATCTTTCTGTGACTTTCCGTTGGGAAGCTTCCTGTCCTCATCCGGCAGCTTGGGAAAAGGATCAGGGTGGCGTCCTTCGGGGGGGAACTGCTCTTGTGCGCTCAATACGGGTGAAAGCAATAATGTCAGCAGCGCATGGCGGCGTGTGCGGCTCATAGATCTTAGACGCAGGGACCCTCAGCTTGCGCTAATGGGAAGGCTCCTAGTGCTCCTATTTCTTTATTTTCGTACTCCGTCTGTCACAGGCGAAAGCGATAGCGGACCTGCAGGTAAATCTGCCGGGGGTCCGCGTAGTGCGTGCCGCCGAATGTGAAACTGTTGTCGAGCAGAAATCTCCTGTTCGTCAAGTTCAAAGCGGTAGCGGAAACAGTGAATCGTTCCCCGAAGGATTTCCCCAGGGAGAGATCAAAAGTGGTGTGACCTGTGCCTGCATCTTCGGATGCCCATAGTGCTCTATCGTTTTTGTTGACTGGTTGCCAGTACAAAGAATTTGTCTCATGATGCTCTCTGCCTCCACAGACGTGCCAGCAGGAGCAC
>CAXUBB010000126.1:6281-12144 GCA_964249105.1 uncultured Bryobacteraceae bacterium
GGATAATCCAGAGAACCATCCGTAAAACCTGAGCCGTAATACAGATTTCCGCCGGCAGTGACCTGGTACGGCAAGCTGAAGTTGAAGCCGGTATGAAAGGTATGTCGCTGATCGTGGTCGAGTAGAAAATAGCCGCTGGAGGGCGGGGAAAAGTTCGTCAATCCTACCGAGATCGCGCCGGCTCCTTCCGCGAGCGCGTAAGCGTAAGCCACGTAAACTTCTCCTCGGTGAAAGAGCTGAGGAGAGCGGATCGCGATTTCCCAACCGTACAGACGGGCCTGCTCAATAGTCAGGGGAAAAAATACATTGGAGTTGCCAATCGCATTGTGATCGAAGTAATTGCGCGCCCGCTGATGGTAATTATTGACGTCGAACGACCAGCCGCGAAGGGGAATGATTAAACCAAATTGATGCTCCTCATCGCGCTCACCGCGCAGAGGGATAAATCCAAGCCCTTGAGAGACCGCGTAGTCAAGAAGAGGTCCAGTGACCGTGGAGAGCGGAGGCGCTTGATAATACTCTCCCCAAAATCCGCGCAGAACCCAGTGCAAGTGTGGAATGCGAACGGAGCCGCCCAGACGCGGGTCGGCGGCATTTTCCGAAACAGACCCTGCAAAGTGCGTGAGCCGGACTCCGCCGATGAGCGTCAGCCAGGGCAAGACCTTATATTGGTCTTCCAAAAATGCCGATTCGAGCTGTCCCGTGATTCCCTTTTCCTGTCGGACTGAATTCCCCGACCCGTCATTTTCGAGGAGGGCTACGGACTGACGGTCATGCTGGCCAAAGCCATAAACGCCGGCGACGAAGTTATGCTGCTTGGTGACGGCGGAAAGCGTAGTTTGCGCTCCGGCGTACTGCGAATCATTATGCTGTGTCGTGCTGACGGGCGAGTCATTGGGATCTCCATCGTAGTTAGCGCGATTGAAATGGTAAAAGGGCGAGGCCGTGAGAAGTATATTGGGAGCCAATGTGCGCACCCAGGAGAAGCTGATAACCGCATCGCGCTCGCGTTCGACGTCACGAATGCCCGCCGTTTCGGCATCGGAATCGTTCGGAATCTGGTAATCATCCCGTCGAAGAGCGGCAACGAAACGAAGCTGATTGTTGGAATTCACGTTGTAGACGAGAGCCGTCATCCCGCCGAGGCCCCACACCCGATCATGCAAAACATCAGGACCGGGCGTCGATAAGCCGTAGTCGCTGCGGTTTCCGTTTAAGCTGGCGAAGTAGGCGAACTTTTCCGTGTGATTGCCGAAGTTGACCTGGTCATTCGTCTGGTGAAACGAACCGTACGTCGCGTAAAACTCGCCTTCGTTATTGCGTTCAAAACCGGTGCGAGGCACCACGTTGAACACGCCGTAGGTCCGATCTCCATAAGCGGACGAGTAGCCGCCGCGCTGGGCCTCTAAGTAATCAATGTCCTTGGGGTCAATCTGCGGCCCGACATTGCTCGCAATGTTGGTGTTTGGGATCGGGACGCCATCGATGGCCCACGTTACCTGATGACCGCCCCGAATATGCAGTTGGTCATGAGTGACCCAGGCGCCCGGAACGTAGTCGGTGATCATGTTCAGGCTGTTGCTAAGGTCCGCGCCGGGCGTTTCGCGAATTTCTTTCCGGCTCACAATCGTCGTCGGAGTCACCGTATCCGGACTAACCGCCAACGATTGATCTTCGACGCTGACAACCTGTGACGTGACGCCGATCACGAGTTGAAAATGCAGAACAGGTGCTTCCCGGGAAGAGACAACAATCTCCTGTGCGGAAGGCTGAAAACCAGGGTGCGTGACTGTGACCCGGTACTCGCCTATCGGGAGTGTTACGGTTTCAAAAGAGCCATCCGGCTTCGTGGTGAGTGTTTGCGCATAATCCGAGCCGGCTGCCTTTACGGTAACCTGAGCACCTGCAATCGGGCGGTGGTCCGGGTCATGAACAATCCCTCGCAGGGAACTAAACACAACGGGCCAAACCGCAGGAGCGAACGCAAGAAACAAGCCGGCGGCGATCACGCCGAGAGTTCTCAAACGTCCAGACCTTTCCCGATGTTTATTTATTACACGCATGACTTCAACTCCAATGGACACGGAAGAGCTTTCCAGCCCTTTACACTTTTCTTTCGCAGCAGGTCTTTGGTGCCTTTACCGGCAACACAAGACAGCGAGGTTAGGAGAAGGTCCGGGGAGGAGCGCGTTCTTGAGGGCTGTGGCTGTAAGAACCGGGGAGCCAAGCCTCGGTCAGCGGAGAAGCAGCAGGCTGACCAATCAAATCAGCGGAAACGACACCGGAGGAAGACGGCTGGTCCGCGGAGGTGTGCGCCGCTACCGCAGCTTGGGGAAAGAAGGGACACTTGGGAGCAAGGGCACTTACCGTGTTTGCGGAAGAAACGCCCTGGCTCATGCTCATCAGGCAGTGATGCTTTCCGTTCGTGCGGCAGCAAGCAGGGAGTATTAAGCGGTCATAAAACGCAACCGCGGGTAGGAGCAGCAGCCAGCCGAACAATACCGTCAGAAGGGAGGCGATACCGCGCTGCATGTAAGTCTGAGTGTACCGCAGGAGTCCAAGATGGGGCTGCCGGACGCGGCTGCTATCATAAGCCACTGATGAGGGGCGGGACCCGCAAGTTGGGGATGCAGGGCATGGAAGTAGGCGTGGGCCTGATTGGCCTGGGCAATGTGGGAACGGGTACGCTGGAAATTCTGACCGGAAATACCCGCTCCATTGGGGAAAAGCTCGGTTTTCCCCTGACCGTGAAGGCGGTTTGCAGCCGCCACGTTCATGCTAAAAAGGCGCTGCCGTGTCCCCAGGATATTCTCCGAACCGAGAATTGGCACGATGTCGTCAGCCATCCTGAAGTTGATATTGTGGTCGAAGCCATTGGCGGTACCGCCACTGCCCGGAGCATCATCGAGGAATCGCTCAAGCAGCGGAAATCGGTGGTGACCGCCAACAAGGAACTAATGGCTTTGTGCGGCCCGGAGCTGTGGTCGCTTGCCAACGCTCAGGGCGTCAATATCGCGATGGAGGCCAGCGTCGCGGGCGGTATCCCCATCCATACGGTTTTGCGCGAGGGCATCGCGGGCGACAGCGTGGCGGAACTCTACGGAATTCTGAACGGCACCAGCAACTTTATCCTGACGGAGATCGAAAAGAGCAATGCCGCCTTTGATTCCGTGCTGGCCGAAGCGCAACAGCTTGGCTACGCCGAAGCCGATCCCTCGGCCGATGTTGATGGATTGGATGCCCGTTCGAAGCTGGCGATTTTGGCGGCGCTGGCCTTCGGCGAAAAGCTGACGCCCTCCGACATTTTCACGGAAGGTATCCGGCGCATCACGCCGGTCGATTTTCAATACGCGCACCAGCTCAAGCACACGATCCGGCTGCTATGTCTGGCGCGCCGCACCGAAGGCGGCCTTATCTTGTCCGTGCGGCCCAGCCTGATCCCGCAAAGCGCGATCCTGGCTCATGTCACGGGAGCTTATAACGCGATCTGGATTCGCGGTCAGTACGGCGAGGACACCTTCTATTACGGGCGCGGCGCCGGTTCCAAGCCCACGGGCGTAGCGATTGTCAGCGATCTGATGCGGGTAGCGCGCGAGATTCGATTCGGCAGCCCGGAGCGGGTGAGTCCCTTCGCGCACGAACGCCTGGGCGAGTTCAAACCGCTGCCGATTTCAACGCAGGAGCTGCCCTATTTTCTACGTTTCCGCGTGGAGGATAAAGCGGGCATTATTGCTACCTTAGCCACAGTGCTTGCCAAACACCATATCGGCATTGACGCGGTGCTGCAACTGCCTCGGGAAGACTGGCGGAATCTGCCCTTTGTGGTAACCACAGAACCCGCGAAAGAGCAGGCCATCCGCGAGGCTTTGGTCGATATTCGCACGGCGGATTTCCTGGTGGAGCCGCCGCTCGCCATGCCGCTGGAGAGAGGTTTCTAGGATAAGCTGCCTGGCGTATAATGATTCCCACATGCGCCTCCTTGTTCTGTTGCTCCTGGCCGGATTGCTTCCGGCGCAGCAAACAGCGCGGAATACGCATACCACTGCCAAAGATATCGCTTTTGGCGCGAGAACGTTTCGATCTCACTGCGCAGCCTGTCACGGATACCGGGGTGAAGGAGGGCGCGGACCGAATCTGGCCGCTGGCCGTTTTTACCACGGAAGCTCGGATGCCGACCTGTTCCAGCACATTTCGGAAGGTATTCCCGGCACCGAGATGCCCGGCATTTTTTATTCAGCCGACCGGGTCTGGCAGATTGTCGCTTTTGTCCGCTCACTGAATGCAAGCAGCGGAAAATTGCCCGGCGACCGGCAAAATGGGTCCAAACTGTTTAGGGCGAGCGGATGCGCGCAGTGCCATCAGGTGCGCGGCGAGGGCGGGGAACTTGGGCCGGATCTCTCGGAGATTGGCGCATCCCGTTCAGCGGAATATCTACGGCAGTCCTTGATTGATCCGACTGCTGATGTCGCGCCGCGCTTCTGGACGGTGAGTTTTATTGACGGCTCCGGAAGAGCGGTAAAAGGGTTCTGCCTGAATGAGGATTCCTACACGGTGCAAGTGCTCGATATGCGGGGACAGCTTCGCTCTTATGACAAGGACGGCTTGAAAGAATTCAAAATCAGCAAACTTTCCACCATGCCGTCCTACGGAGATTCCCTTACCGCCAAACAGGTGAACGACCTTGTTGCTTTCTTATCATCTCTTCGCCCGAAATAGCCAGATCGCGAGACGTAACCGTTGCGGATGGCTCTCCGTATGTGTTCTTTGCCTGACGGGTCCGGTTCTTGGTCAAGTGACTTCCGAAAGGCTGCTGCACCCTGAGGCGGAGAGCGGAAACTGGCTCACCTATTCCGGCACATATCGGGGCTGGCGTTACAGCGATTTGAAGGAGATTACGGCCGGCAATGCTTCCGGCCTGGGTCTCGAGTGGGCCCATCAGATGGCGACCACGCTGGTGGTGGAAACCACTCCGCTGGTCGTGGATGGCGTTATGTATGTCACCGAGCCGCCGAGCAACGTCATTGCCCTGGATGCGCGGACTGGCCGCCAATACTGGAAATACCGGAGGACGCTGCCCAAGCGAATCAATGTTTGTTGCGGGCAAGTGAACCGGGGCGTAGCGGTGCTGGGGAAGCGGGTTTTTGTTGGAACTGTGGATGCTCATTTAGTAGCGCTGGATGCCGGAACGGGAAACGTGTTGTGGGATGTGATGGTGGCCGATTATGCCACCGGACACAGCATTACGGGCGCGCCTCTGGTGGTGAAGGATATGGTGATCTGCGGGATCGGAGGCGGTGAGTACGGCATTCGCGGCTTTCTGGATGCCTATGATGCGGCGACCGGGAAGCGGCGCTGGCGCTTTTGGACGATTCCGGAACCTGGACAGGCGGGAAGTGACACTTGGCCCGGCAGTACTTGGAAGACCGGCGGCGGCCCGACCTGGATGACCGGCTCATTTGACCCTGAGCAAAATCTGCTGATCTGGGGAACCGGCAATCCATCGCCTGACTGGAACGGCGACGGGCGTCGCGGCAGCAACCTGTATACCGACTCAGCAATTGCATTAGACGTTGATACCGGGAAGCTGAAATGGTACTTCCAATTCATCCCGCATGATACTCACGACTGGGACGCGGTGCAAATCCCCGTGCTGGTTGATGGCGAGTGGCGCGGCAAACAGCGGAAGCTGATTTATTGGGCCCATCGCGGAGGGTTCTTTTATGTGCTCGACCGGGAAACCGGGCAGTTCCTAGCGGGCACTCCCTTTGCCAAGCAGACCTGGGCCAAAGGACTTGACGTCACGGGGCATCCTATCCTGTTGCCCCATGTCGAGCCGTCTCCGGAAGGAACATATCTGTGGCCG
>CAXUBB010000127.1:0-5411 GCA_964249105.1 uncultured Bryobacteraceae bacterium
TTTGTAAAATGCATAAGTCTCGCGTACCGTACGCGACAAGGTAAACTGACGCGCCTGAGTGATTCCTTTCTCTCTTAGCTGCTCTCTCCATTCAGGATTTTGCATCAACTGCTTTAAGTGTTTAGCAATCGCTCCAGTATCAAAAGGATCTACCAGGACTGCGGCATCGGCGGCGATTTCCGCTAAGGCGGGCCGATTCGATGTGAGTACCGGAACTCCATGCGCCATGGCCTCCAGCACGGGTATGCCGAAACCTTCATCGAGTGACGGAAAAGCAAAGATACTGGATCGAGAGTACAGCCTCTCCAATTCTTCTCTCGAAACGTAACCAGTGACTTCGATTTTGTCCCGGTAGCGGCTGCTGTTGATTCGCTCCGCAATTTCCGGGCCGCCGTAACCGTCCGGCGCGCCTGCGAGAATCAGTTTCCAACCGGGGCAGTATCCTTCTTCAAAAGCTTCCAGCAGCCGGATCACATTTTTGCGGAGCTGAAGAGTGCCGACGAAAAGAATTACGTTCTCCCTTTGTATCGGCAGGTCGAGGGAAAGTTGATGGACACCATGCGGCACCACACGAATGCGGGATGCCGGGACGTTCAGCCGCTCGTGTACCTGGTTTGCCGTGTAATGGGAGACGGCAATAATCAGGTCGGAATTACCCGCGGCGCGTTTTGCCTGCCCGGTGAAGCGAGCGCGGAACTCGCGGGTGGAGTACTCGGCGCTCATCACAAACAGGTCATGAAATGTGGAGACGACCGCCCGTGCCGGCCGCCGGTCCACGCGTTGGTTAAGCGCATGAAAAAGAGCGGGTGAACCTAAGGGGAACGGCGATTGCAGCAGCCGCGAGCGAACATTGGGAAGATGCGGCGGGCGTCGTTTGCGCCATTGTTTCGGGCGGTAACAGTGCAGGAACTCATCTTCCGGATAGAGCGCCGCCAAGCCGCGCAGCAGTTCCTCCGAGTAAATAGCGATCCCGGATGGATGAGGGTCAACGCTGTAAGTGGCATCGAGGGCGATCCGCACGCTCTCAATCTTACAAGCCGTACTCCTTCAGCTTGCGATAAAGCGTAGTGCGTCCGATGCCGAGCATGGCCGCCGCTACCGTCCGGTCGCCTTTGGTGTATTCGATGGCTTGCGTAATGGCGCGCTTTTCAACTTCCGCCAGGGGAACGATTCCGTGCCGTTCGAATCCGCCGGGAAGAAATGAGTGCGTTGCTTCCGCGCTATTTGCTTCAAAACTTCTTTCGAGCGATTGGTTGACGATCGTTGAAGGCAGGTCCGCAGGTGTGATCCACGGCCCGGAGTTCATGGCTACCATCTGTTGAACGGTGTGCTCAAGTTCACGAATATTTCCCGGCCAATGGTAGTTCCGCAACGAGTCCATGACTTCCGTGCTGATCTGGTGGCCGTTTCCATGACGGTTCAGAAAATGCGCGATGAGCGCGGGAATATCCTCCTGGCGGTCTCGTAAAGGAGCGAGCCGCAGCCGCATCACGTTTAAACGATAGTAAAGATCTTGGCGAAAACGCCCAGCCTCCACTTCTTTTGCTAAATCCCGGTTCGTCGCGGCAATTACCCGAAAATTGGAGCTTCGCTGCGCCAGGCCGCCCACGGCACGAAATTCTTTTTCCTGCAGCACGCGCAACAGCTTCTGTTGCATTTCGAGCGGCAGCTCGCCCACCTCATCAAAGAAGGCTGTGCCGCCGTTTGCCGCATCGAGCAATCCCAGTTTCTGGTTATGCGCTCCCGTAAAAGCGCCTTTCGCGTAGCCGAACAGCTCGCTTTCCATGAGCGGCCCCACCAGCGAAGAGCAGTCCACCACCACAAACGGCCCGCGTCCTTCCGTGTTGTGAACAGCGCGCGCTACTACTTCCTTGCCAGTGCCCGTTTCGCCCAGGATGAGAACAGGAAAGCGGGTTCTGCCCATTCGGGTGACGAGCTTGTGGATCTGGCGCATCACGGGCGAGTTTCCCACCAGCGTGGAAAGAGGCGAGACATCAAGAGCAATTTGCGGCTGCACGGCAAAAATCAGGGCTGCGTAGAGGGAGTGGCTCTAGAGTCGGGAAACTCTCTATCCCTAATGAGACGGCGGAGTTGGTGGCGGTGAAACGGGCGGCGCGGACGCAGGAGCGCTGGGCGCTGTTTCATCCAGGCGGACCACAAATCCATTTTTTCCTTCTGCCCTCAAATGATCGGCTAGTTGCTGCGCTCCCGCAATCGACCGCTCCTTTCCGGCCAGCACGCGATACAACGGCACGTCGCCTTGTTTGACCGTGAGCTGGGCGGACCCGAATCGACTCGCATACTCCGTTCGAGCGCGTTCGGCGTTGGCGTAAACGGCAAACGCCCCTACCTGCACGGTGTAGAAATCGTTCGCTGGAATGTCGACGGGCGCCGCGATCACTTCCAAACGCACCGGCCCAATGCCTGGACCGAGCAGATCGATCTGCCGCGCAGCCGCTTTCGAAAGATCAATGATCCTGCCGTCAACGAACGGACCGCGATCAATCACGCGCACATCCACGGTTTTGCTGTTCTGCAAATTAGTGACGCGCAGCCAGGTATTAAAAGGCATCAGACGATGCGCGGCCACCAGCTTCTCCATGTCGTAGATTTCTCCATCGGCCGCCGGACGGCCATGATACGGAACGCCATACCAACTGGCGGTTCCTTGCTCGACATAGCCGATCGCTACGGAAACAGGACGCCTTGACGATGCATTTACTTCCTTCGAGGTGGTGCGCGCCGGTTGCGGCGGCGGAGGAATTCGCGCTGTCTTCCCTTTCCGCCCGCAGGCCGGAAGCAGGAACAAGCAAGCCGTCATCGCGGCGATTTGAACTCGATCTTTTTTGAAAAGCGTCATAACGGAAAAATCAGAGATCGCAGCGCAGTCACTATGAGGATACCCGCATTTGCCCACTCTGAGAAGACGCAAGAGCGCTCCCGGAAAGGTAAAACATATTTCACGTTTACGTTTTGGAGGGCGGCAATCTGTTTTTTATGCGTCTCAAAAGCTGATAAGTGATTTTTTACTTGACTTCTTGCTCGAACAAATTTATATATGAATCACAACTGCGATCTGCAAGGATTGCAAATTTACGTTTAAGGAGAATCAAACGATGAAGAACGCAACTAAGAAAGCGCCAGCAAAAAGCACTGCTAAAAAGGCAGCTGCCAAGAAAGCGCCAGCAAAGAAGAAAAAGTAAGTAGAAGATTCCGCGCTGGCGGAAATTTAAAACTTTTATCGCCCTCGGGTTTCCGAGGGCGTTTTTATTTGGTACGGGCAAAATTTTTGGGAATGAGAATCTAGGGAGGATACCGGCATGCGCTTACGGCTCGGCTACGACATTTATTCCATCCGCGCGTACAAGTGGAACGCCTTCCAACATTTGGATTTTGCCGCGCAACAGAAAATCGATGCGATTCAGTTTTCGGAATTGAACGCCTTTGAAAGTCTTGAGCCTGACTATCTCGTTCGCGTCAAGCGGCGAGCCCAGGATCTCGGCATCAAAGTAGATGTCGGAATCGGGTGCATTTGCCAACTGTCGAAAAGCTGGAACGGGAAATCAGGCTCGCCGGAGAAAGTTCTGACGCAAGGAATCGAGGTTGCTCGCGTCCTGGGCGCGGGAGCGCTGCGCTGCGTCATGGGGACGGACAAGGACCGTACCGGCAACTTGCCGCTTTCCCAACTCATGGACGCAACAGCGGCCAATCTGAAGCGTGTTCGCTCGAAGGCGCTCGATGCGGGCGTGACCATTGCTATTGAAAATCATAAAGACATGCAGGCGCGGCAGGTGCGTCAATTAATTGAAGAAAGCGGCCGGGATTTTGTCGGGTCCAATCTTGATCTTGGGAATCCGCTGACCCTGATGGAGCATCCCATGACGACGCTCGAAGTGCTCGGTCCCTATACCGTCACTTCTCATTTCCGCGACTCCGCTGTTTACGAAACCCGCGACGGCGCGGCGGCGCAATGGACCGCCATGGGCGACGGATCGATTAACTTTAAGGAGATTGTGGCCAAATTCGGCGAGCTCTGTCCGAGAGCGTCGGTACACCTGGAAATTATTACCGGACGTCCGCCCTATCGCCTGCCTTACTTGAATGAAGCTTATTGGAAAAACTATGAGGGAATGCCTGCCCATGATTTCGCCCGCTTCGTCGCCCTCGCAAAAAGTGGTCAGCCGTTTACAGGTCGTATGGTGATCGAGGATGAGGAAGGGAAGGCGCCTGCGCCCGAATTCAAATCTGCTCTTGAGTTTCAGCAGTTGAACGATTTGAAGCGCAGTCTCAAGTACTGCAAGGAAGTTTTAGACCTCGGGCCGCAGACATAAGCCTGAAAAACAAAAGGCGCCAGTGGTGAAACTGACGCCTTACTTAAGTTGCGATTTGTGTCCTTTAAGGAAGCGTGTAGCGCAAGTCGATCCAGTACATGCTTGAGTGAGTACTCTTGGGCGTATTCCGTATCACAGCCCAAGGATCACGAGTCAGATAGGAGTATTGGGTAATCAGAGACAGCGATCCATAGCTTGGACTCTTCCAGAACGTCTGAATGATACCGAATGTACCTTCCTGGATCGCACGGTTATCGCCTTGGCCAAGGCTCACAGTACTGGTTGGAACGCCATAGCCGATAGGGGTGCGTCCGTTCGCATCAAGCGCGATCTGGCGGCCAATGTAAACCCCGCCGTAATAAGCGTAAACCAGGGTGTTTTTCTTGACAGTCGCCTCGAAACCGTCTACGGTCGAGTAGGTGTGAATGGGGGAAAGCGTGCCGTTAGCGCGAACGATCACGTCAGGAGCCAGGCCAAATACATACCGGCCCCCACCCTCGCCGAAGAAAGTATTCGCAATCAGCCGAACGTTCTTTACCACTTCCAGATTTGCGTTTACTTCGCCGCTGACGCCTGTTGCCGAGCTGTGGGTGTAAACCGCCTGGTTTGTGGTCGTGAAAGCGTCTCGGAAAGTGCGAATTAAGGCGCCAGCCTCCACATGGAAGATTTTGTCATTTGCGCCGACGTGCCCATCGTATGCGCTTTTGATAATGAAGTCGGGATGCAAGTTGGGAACACTGAAATTGGTGCCGCCGTTGTTGAATTGAGAGCCGACTGCGGCAATGTTGGCGGCGGATGGAAGCGTGATAGCAGACGCGCTCAAGCCGCCGGAACCGCCGATATACTGTTGGGGGTTTTCGACTGACAGGCCAAGATTCCAGTTTTGATTCGGATGAAAAACCAGGCGGAACTGGGTCTGACGTGACCAGACCAAGCCCGCTTGGTAATTCGTATCCATGTTCTGCGTATAAAAAATGTCAGCGGGAATTGGCGATAGACCCCTGCGGTTCGGCGTAAACATGCTCCAGTCCTGCCCGCCCAATATCTCCAGTTTGCCTTTCTGCACATCCACGAATATGT
>CAXUBB010000127.1:5421-8544 GCA_964249105.1 uncultured Bryobacteraceae bacterium
CGAATATGTTGCGCATGCGGAACGTGTCGGCGTTGCTCGTCACGAAAACATTGCCGGGTTGGTTGCCCAGGAAGTCAGCCTCGAAGTAGCCGAGTACTTTCGCTCCGAGAACCTGCGAATCAACACGGAAACCGATACGCGAGTTCTGGGTGGAAAAATTATTTTCGGAGATATGGTCCGCTGCTGCATTATTAAATGGGACACCGCCAAAGTTGGTTCCGATGCCGCTGCCCACGTTGGTTGACCGTCCGTACCAGGTGAAATCGACAAAGCCGAGCGGCGTAAAGGTCGAGTTGCCGATTTTGATGCCCAGAGGCGAGATGGCGGTGGGTTCCCCCCCCGGCAGTTTCTGTCCAGCCCGGCCTAAGTTCCAATGAGGACGCGCTACCTTGACGGCAGGCACAATCGGCACCGAGCTATCACCGGATCTATTGGCGACGGCCACCGTGCTGAGTTCATTTGTGTTGGCGCTGCCGGTAGCCGCAACCGCTTTTTCCAATAAAGATCTTTGCTCATCCACGGCTTGCTGCAAATGCTTGATCTGCTCTTCCTGCTGCGCAATCCGCTTTCGTAAATCATTTAAATCATTCACCGCTGTCGGCGATACGACTGTTGAATCGGGTGGTGCGGGCGTCGAAGAGCCTGGCGGCTTCGCCCCCCATAGCTGTACTGTTAATAAAGCAGTACCCAACCAAGAAATATTCCTGAATCTGCTCATAGTCTTTCAAAAGTTAGCGGAGTGTTGTTACACGGCTGTGAATTGCACTGTAAATAGTACTTTTTCTTGGTTTCTCAGGAGAGAACGCTGCGGAGTCCGGCTCTCGCGCGGCTATCCATTTCCGTCTCGCTAAACTAGATACAAATCTTCATGTCCGAACGTCCGTTCGTTCACCTCCATTGCCACACTGATTATTCGCTTCTCGATGGCGCTTGCGATATCAAGAAGCTGATGGGCATTGTCAAAAGCCAGAAAATGCCCGCCGTCGCGATGACCGACCATGGAAACCTGTTTGGCGCTGTCGAGTTTTATAACGAAGCCAATAAGGAAGGCATTCAACCCGTCATCGGCTGCGAAGTTTATGTATCGCAACAGGGCCATAAAGTCCGCTCTGACTCCGACCGGTACAACCATCTCGTGCTGCTGGCGGAAAACCAGGAAGGCTATAAGAACCTCATTAACCTGGTTTCGTGCGGCTACCTGGACGGCTTCTATTACAAGCCGCGCATTGATAAGGATCTGCTGGCGCGCCACTCGAAAGGGCTGATCGCCATGTCGGCCTGTCTGCGTGGCGATATCAACGAGAAGATTGTCG
This sequence comes from uncultured Bryobacteraceae bacterium, assembly GCA_964249105.1. GTDB lineage: Bacteria > Acidobacteriota > Terriglobia > Bryobacterales > Bryobacteraceae > Bog-105. The sequence goes on from CAXUBB010000127.1 coordinate 6,735, forward strand.
CTGATCGCTACGAGGAAGGAAAAGCGCTTGCCAATGAGTACGTTGATTTGTTCGGGCGCGGTAATTTTTTCCTTGAATTGCAGGATCATGGCCTCGACCAGGACAAACTGGTCATTCCAGCCGTCAACCGGATGTCCAGGGAAACGGACATTCCGCTGGTCGTGACGAACGATGCTCACTATCTGACCAATGACGACGTAAAGGCGCACGAGATCCTGCTTTGCATTCAAACGGGCAAAACCATGTCCGACACGAATCGCATGCGCTTCAGCACGCCTGATTTCTATCTCAAGACGCGCGCTGAAATGATGGAGCTGTTCGGCGATGTCGAGCACGCGCTGGATCGTACCTGGGACATTGCCCAGCGCTGCCGAGTAAAACTCGAAAAGGTTAAAGATCCGTTCCCGCGCTTCGATGTTCCCGGAGAGCACACGGCGGACAGCTACTTCTCTGCGATTGCTTGTGAGGGATTTGAGAGACGCCGCCCGCGCCTGGAGGCTCTGCGGGCGGACGCCCCCATGAAACACGACCAAAACGAGAAAGTGGGACGTCTCCAGCGCGAAATCCGGATGATTCAGCAGATGAAGTTTTCCGGGTACTTTCTGATTGTCTGGGATTTCATTCGCTTCGCGAAAGATCGGGGCATTCCCGTGGGACCGGGCCGCGGATCGGCTGCTGGCAGTCTGGTCGGCTACGCCATGGGCATCACCGACATCGATCCGCTGGAATACGGATTGCTGTTCGAGCGCTTTCTGAATCCGGAGCGCATCAGCATGCCTGATATTGATATCGATTTCTGCACCAACCGGCGCGGCGAAGTGATTCAGTACGTTACCGAGAAGTACGGACGCGAACAAGTGGCGCAGATTATTACCTTCGGCACTCTCGCCGCCAAAGCCGCCATTAAAGATGTAGGCCGCGCTTTGGATATGAGCTACGCGGAAGTGGACCGCATCTCGAAACTGGTTCCCAAGCAGCCGCTTAATATCAAGCTCGAACAGGCGATTGAAGTAACCGAGCTGAAAGCCATTGCGGAAAAAGAGCCGCGCGTCAAGGAAGTCCTGGATGTCAGCCTGCGACTGGAAGGCACCTGCCGCAACGCCGGTATGCACGCCGCCGGTGTGGTGATTTCGTCCGTTCCGCTCCGCGAACTCGTCCCGCTTTTCGTCACCAACAAGCACGAAATCGTGACCCAGTACGACATGCTGGGCCTCGAAAAGCTGGGACTTCTCAAGATGGATTTTTTGGGGCTGACGACCCTGACCATTATTGAGCAGGCGCTAAAGCTCATTGAAAAGTACTGCCGCAAAACGATTGTTATCGAGGATCTTCCGCTCGATGACAAAGCCACTTACGAGAAGATCTTCAGCACCGGTTATACCAGCGGCGTTTTTCAGTTCGAATCTCCGGGCATGAAGGACATTCTACGGCGCTACCAGCCCGACCGCATCGAGGATCTTTGCGCTTTGAATGCGCTCTATCGTCCTGGACCCATCCAGGGCGGCATGATTCCTGATTTTATTGATCGCAAGCATGGCCGCAAGCCGATTGTTTATGATCTTCCCGAACTGAAAGAACTGCTCGAAGAAACCTACGGCGTCATTCTGTATCAGGAACAGGTGATGCAGATCTCAAACAAACTCGCCGGCTACTCCCTCGGTGAAGCTGATATTCTGCGCCGCGCCATGGGCAAGAAGAGCGCCGATGAAATGGCGAAGCAGCGCGAGCGCTTTATTACCGGCGCTGCCCAGTGCGGCCACTCAGCCAAGAAGATCGCTTTGAAGAAGATCGTGGCCAACATGACTATGAG
>CAXUBB010000127.1:8554-11269 GCA_964249105.1 uncultured Bryobacteraceae bacterium
TTACGGCTTCAATAAGTCGCATTCGGCTGCCTACGCTTACCTTGCTTATGTGACTGCTTACCTGAAGGCTCATTATGCGGTCGAGTTCATGTCCGCCCTGCTGACCTCCGAATCGGGCACCACGGATAAGGTGGTCAAGTACATCAACGAGTGCCGCGATATGAACATCAGCGTCCTGCCGCCCGATGTGAATCAGAGCGACTGGAGCTTTACCCCGGCGGGCGCCGCCATCCGCTTCGGTTTAGGAGCTATTAAGAATGTAGGCCAGGGAGCTATTGAATCAGTCGTGAAGGCGCGTGAAGGAGGCCGCTTCAAATCCATCTATGAATTTTGCGAACGGGTCAACTTAAGCGCAATCAATCGGCGTGCTCTCGAAAGCATGGTGAAGGCGGGCGCCATGGACTCGCTCGGCGGCAATCGAGCGCAACTGAGTGAAGCGCTCGACCGGGCCATTGAATCCGGCCAGCGCGCTTCCCGCGACCGCGCCATGGGGCAGCACGGGCTGTTCGGAATGTTTGAAGGAGAGGAGCAGAAAACGGATCTGCCGCTCGCGGATCTGCCGGATTGGACCCCGGAGCAAAAACTGGCCGGTGAGAAAGAAATGCTGGGGATCTACGTTTCCGGTCACCCGCTAGATCGTTTTAAGGAAAAAGTCACGGATCTGGCAAAGCATTTCACCGATCAACTGGAAGAATTGCCCAAGGGCACGCCCGTCGAACTCTGCGCCACCATTACGGATATCGTTCGAAAAACCAACAAGGAAGGGAAGTACTGTGCCTCTCTCAAGGTGGACGACGGACACGGAACCATTGATGCGATGGTATTTGCGAATCGCTATGAGGAATTGCTGTCGGAGTTAAAGGAAGATGCGCCTGTCTTTATCCGCGCCGCTGTTCTGCCGGAAGAAGGCGGACCGCCGAAACTCTCGATTCAAGAGATCGTTAAGCTGGAAGATGCGCGGGTGAACCTGCCTTCCGTGATTTCCATTCGTGTTTGGCTGAAGGATGATACTTCCACGGAGAAAGCAAACGCCCTGAGCGAACTGTTTGGGCGCAAGACCGGTTCCACCGGAGTACGCTTACGGCTTGAAAAACCGAGAGACTTCTCCGTTGTAATGGATGTAGGCTCAAAGGTGCGGCCTGACCGCGAGTTCCGGGCTGAACTCGAAAAGATCTGCGGTCCGGAATCGATGGAGGTATTGGCAAGCTAATTATGGCTGAAGAACAAGAAACGGAAAGCGCTGACATCGCCGAGGATACAGAAAAAGAAAAGGCGGACGAGAATCCAAGCTGGAGCCGGGTCCAACTGGCCCGCCATCCGAAGCGGCCGCATTCCCGCGATTACGTTGACAGTATTTTCACCAGCTTTGAAGAACTGCATGGTGACCGCTTCTTTGGCGATGATCATTCGATTATTGCCGGGATGACCAGTTTTGAAGGCAAGCCAGTCATGGTGATTGGTCAGCAAAAGGGCCGCGACACCAAAGAGAAGCTCCTGCGCAATTTTGGGATGCCCAAACCCGAGGGCTACCGCAAAGCGCTGCGCGTCATGCAGCTTGCCGCTAAATTTCATCGGCCTATCGTCACTTTTATCGATACTCCCGGCGCTTACCCCGGCATCGACGCCGAGGAGCGTGGGCAGGCGGAAGCGATTGCCTACAATCTTCGGGAAATGTCGCGGCTGGCCACCCCGATTATCAGTTTCGTGATTGGAGAAGGCGGTAGCGGCGGCGCGCTCGGTATTGGAGTAGCGAATCGAGTCTATATGCTGGAGAACGCTTACTATAGTGTGATTGCTCCGGAGAGTTGCGCGGCCATTATCTGGCGGGATGCCAGTAAAGCTCCGCTGGCCGCCGCCGCTTTGCGAATGACAGCAGCGGATCTGCTCGAAATGAAGTTGATTGACGGGATCGTTCCCGAGCCGCCCGGCGGCGCTCATCTGGAACCTGAAATCGCGATTGCCGGGCTTCGCGCTACTCTGCGCGACACTTTGGCGGAACTGGCGTCGCTATCGCCTCAACAGATCATCGAGGAACGATACAACAAATTCCGCAACATGGGAAGTTTTTTTACTGAGGTGCCGCTCTGAAGCAAACCGGTGTGATTGTCGCCATCTTCGTCATCGCTTTTATTGCGCTGGTTCTCTTCACGACTTTGGAAGGGCCGCGTTTTCGCGTGCAGGTCTGCATGTCTTTTGAGGGGCGGGACACTTGCAAAATCGTGAAGGCCAAGAGCGAGGAAGCCGCCCTGCGCTCGGGAATCCAGAATGCCTGCGCCGATATCTCCTCCGGCGTGACGGACACCGTGCGCTGCGAAAAGTCTGAGCCGAAGAAAGTTCTCTGGCTGGCGCATCCGAGCCGTTAACAGGCAGTAATAGGGGCGCATCTCTAGTAAGCATCAACTTGTTTTAGCCTAACTGGGTCACTTTACCGTGAGCGCTGTATTTCGTTCAGTACTAGTCGAGGTGCATCATTTCGACGATCAGACTCTGCTACCGTTTTGGCGTGACTGCAACGAGAAGACAACTCCTACTCGCTTTCATGAGCGTTGGCTACATGATCGCCTCTTCCATAGACAGCCCACAATGGCTCTCTCCGGTTACTGCTGAACACCGGGAGGCACTGGTGAAACGCCTTGATGCCTACGTAAAGGCATACCGATCAAAGGACTCGGGCAAGCTTTTCGATTTCGTCACCGACGCTGGGCGGGGCGGCAC
>CAXUBB010000127.1:11279-12141 GCA_964249105.1 uncultured Bryobacteraceae bacterium
AGAAAAACTTCTCGAACAACCCTGACCTGCTTAATTTCAGACCAGCACGCACAAAGAAGGATAACGGCGGCGAGTACGACATATACGGGTGCGGCCAAGCTCGGCGCGAGACACAAAACTTCAAGGGGATCGCGCTCGTACATGCTGTGTTTGAACATAACGACTGGTTTTTCTCCGGCTGGACCTTCACGGAATTTCCAAATGAGCCATGCAAGGACTTGACCGATCCGTCTTGGGAAGCACCCGATCCCATGGAATGGAATCAGCCGATGCAGGAATTACGGAGTTCTGCTAGAGTCCCGATTCATGCCGACAGCGCCGAAAGATGAATTAGTCTTCGGTTCGCTATTTCTGAACCCTTACTCGGCAAAGTGCCATGAAAGTGGCGTTTCATCCAACTTGTATGAAACGCTGTTTCCAAGCCGCTGCTCTTGCAGCTTTGTTGATGTACCCTGATTCCGATGTCTCGATCTTGGTTTCTGGTTGCCCTGGCACTGGTGACAGTAGCCATGATGATCGGGCTAGACTGGGGTTTTCCACTTTTATGTTCTACACACCCTATCCGGCTTCCGGGAATGGGGCTTTAAACTTGGTGCGATTCAAAAAGACCATAGAAGTTACCCTCTCCCTGCTCCTGCTCTCGATTGCGGTGTTCGTTCTGCTCGGGAGACGATGTGGCCCAATGGAGAAGTACTGGGTGTGCGTGGCACTGGGCATCGGGTTTTGGTGTCATCGGGATCTTTTCTACTTGCTCACACATTGATCACCGCTTGCGCGGGACAGACCGCTTGAGAGCAGGAGTCTATAGCTGTTGAAAAGTGGGGTTCAAAGTAAAGTGCCAAGGCTAATTGCATATTAGGGT
>CAXUBB010000128.1:0-12037 GCA_964249105.1 uncultured Bryobacteraceae bacterium
TGCCGCCGCAGCAGATTCTTATCTCCTGTCCAGTCCAGGGTCCGCCGGAACTGCGATAAGTATTGCGGCGAGATGTCGACATGCACGAAGGCGTAAGGCAGTTTTCCGAACCAATCCAGAAAGGAGGCGCTTTGTGAAATTTCGTGCCACATCATGCCGGTCTGGGCGTTTTGATAGCGGCTGAGAAATTGATACTCGTCGTTGAGGATAGCGCGCTCGCCCACGGCTGCTAAACCGTCCAGCACAGTAAGACCATCGCCCGCGAAAAACCAAGCGTACTGGGGTCGTCGGGTATCACGCGAAGGCCCATAGCCGCCCACAAGACCGCAGCCCAAGTATGGATTGCAGACCATCGCCTGTTCCATGGCAATTTCCGCCCAGGCGAAGGCCCGATTGACGCGTTCGTCCGGAGTCTGCAAAGACAACAGCGAGTTTCGCAGTCTTTCGTAATACAACTTCGCCTCTTCGAGCAGAGGACCCGTGTTATCAAGGAGCTTTTTGAATGCAGCCTCGCCGTTGTAATGGTCCTCCATATCCAGCGCAATGGCGAGTTTTGCCCTTTCCGCTGTCCGCATCGTGAGCGTCAGCGTGCGCCGCGGGTTCCACGGTTCCCGGTACTGATTCGCGTCGGAATGGCGGATGGTCTCGGGAGATCCCATCAAACCGTGAAAGCGTCCGCTGGTTTCCGCCAATTGAAACGCATTCAGCGCCGGAAGCCAACTAGCATCCTGTCCGCCGATTCCCGCCGGCCACATCAGATCCAGCACCGGATGAAACTCGGCGGTGATCTCAATGGGCGAACCGCTGTGAACTTGGTACAGGATGAGAATGCCCGGTTCGTCCACGGGCACGAATAGCGTTTCTTCCACGGTGAAATCCTGCGCGGCGTAGACCCTTGTAATGTATTGCGGATGGTAAATCATGCGCCGCAACAGCGAAGCGCCCGGTATGCGGCCTCCGCCGTTCTTCTCGAAAGAGACGCGGAAATTGTCGAAGATTTGAAAGGGGTAGATCCAGCCTTCGAGGGATTGCGATCCATAGCCTTCGAGCAGCGCTTTCCGGCCCTTTGCCGCTAAAAAGCGCTTCGGCGCGACAGCCTCCGTATCGATCACCAGATCCGGAGGGGCTGCCTGCGCCGAAAAAGCCAGGAGGCAAACCGCATGCACGGCCCAGGAAAAAGTCTGTCCGCGCGTGCTCATCGTTAAAACTGGATGTGCGCCCCAAACTGCATGTTGCGCTTGGGAAAGCTGATGCCCTGAATGACGCCCGCAGCTCCAGAATCCACATTGCTGTTCGGCAAGGCCAGATTGGTGTTATTAAGAGCGTTGAAGACCTCCCAGCGCAGATCCAGCGCGTAACGCTCACGAATGCGGAAAGCTTTGGAAAGCGACCAGTCGGCTTCAAAGAAGTTAGGTCCTCGAAGGGAATTCTTTCCGGCGTTGCCGAACGTGTAGAGACCCGGCGCAACATAAACAGCAGGATTGAACCAGAGATTCCGGTTTTGATTCACCCCAGCCAAAGGATTGCCGATCTGGTCGGGACGGGTGGACATATCGGAGTTTAAGGAAGTAGGCGTGGTGGCAAACCCCGGCGAGAAAGGAAGTCCGCTGTTATAGCTGGTAATTCCCCGGAACGCCCAACCTTCCACCAGCAACCGGGCAGCGCCATGCGCGCCGCTCAGGAATTTGTGCCCTGGTCCGAAAGGAAGCTCAAGGGTGTGGGCCAGGGTGTAGACAAACTCGCGGTCGAAACTGGCAGGCCCGTAATCCGAGCTCACGTTGTACTGATTGGTGGGCGTTCCAAACTCGCCGTAGTTCAGCGCCTTGGACCACGTAAACGATGTTTGCAGCGAGTAGCCTTTCGTAAAGCGCTTGGAGGCTTGCGCCTGGAGGCCATTATAATTTCCGCTGGTGCAGTTGCATTTATCGAAGATATTTTGCGTGAGGCCGAACTCGTTGTAAAGCGGACGGCGCGGGTTGTAAGGGCCGGGACCAGGTATGGCGCTATTGAGATTGAAGCCGCCATTCAGATGCCTTCCAATGTTGCCGATATACCCTACTGACAAATTCAATGTAGGCACAACCTCGCGCTCAATCGTGAAATTCCATTGATCCACATAGGGAATTTTCTGGTTGGACGGAATATAGCCGGTCCCTATCCCATCCGGCAGTGGAAAGCGCCCGCTTGGAGGAATGGCTGGATAGACAATCGCAGGCGGAGCGGTGCTAAGAGGGAAAACGGGCTGATAGGGAGACGGGGCTGGGATACTCTGATTGACAATGGAAGGATAAACATCGGCGGCGATGTTATTGAAAGTCCAGCCGAAAGTTCCGATGGAGTAGCCTCGTCCGTAGCCGGTGCGGATCACGGTCTTGGGATCGGGCGCATAGGCAATGCCGAAGCGCGGGGCAAAGTTGGTCCATTGCGTCTGGCTGTTGCCGGAAAGCGAGACGCCGCCCACGCCGGGAATCAGCACTTCATTTGTGACCACATCATAGCGGCCGCCTTGTCCGGCGTTTTTGGAAAAATCAGGAAACCAGGTATCCCAGCGCACGCCGATGTTGAGCGTCAGCTTGGGAGTAATGCGCCAAGTGTCCTGCGCGTAGTAAAACATGCGATTCTGGCGGTCTTCCTGCGTAGTGGAGATTTGACCGAAACGATTAAAACTGCTCGGCGCGCCCAGCAGAAACGAAGCTAATCCTAAACCGCTGTTGGGATCTCCATTCAAGGAAGTCACAGAGGTCTCGAAATTGTAAACGCCGGAGCGGTGCCCGTCGCTGGGCAGGCGCTGGTTATACGCCAGCTCGAATGTACCACCCCACTTGATGGTGTGATTCCCGGCGATCTTCGTCCAATTGCTTTGAAAGTCCAGCAGAGTCTCCCGCTCCACCAGCGGGCAATTGCAACTGTAGCCGAGGTTGAATCCGCCATTCCCCATAATGTTGAGCTGCGGAAGACCGTTCGTGTCCTGCTTGCCGCTGATGTTCAATCCGGGAATACCGACCGTGTTGGCAAGCTGCGTATTCGCATCCAGCGAGCCGACGTTCACACGATAACGGGAGAAGCCAAAACGGATGTCGCCGACAAGCGTGGGAGTAAAGGTGTAAATGACGTTGGAGGCAATGTTCTGGTTCAAGGCGTCGGAAGTTCCGCTAAACCCCAGCGCCGGAAAAGCCGGACCGCCATAGAGACCAAATGGTCCGGGCGCGACGATGTTGGCCTGCAGATAGCTGTAGCGTCCGAAGTACTTGAGCTTTTCGGTCACGTAATGATCGGCGCGGACGTTGAACTGATTGGTGTTGTAGGTTTCCACCGCGCTGGTGGCGTAATTATTGAGACCGGCGGCCGAGGTGGAGACGTTCGGAAGCGGCAGCGCATTCAGTATGTTTGCCGCTGGAGTGGAGATGCGATTGGCGGGAATGGTGGCGTTTGGAAAAAGCGCGCGGCCCGTGCCGTCGGGATTGCCGGAGTTTGGATCGTAGATCGGGGTTCCGAGGCCGCTCAGGTTTCCCGTTCGCTCCAAAGCGGTGGGCACGCGCACGGTTTGCGATGCACCCATGCGGCGCTGAGTGCCTTGATAGTCGCCGAAGAAAAATAGCTTGTCCTTCTTGATAGGACCGCCGATGGAGCCGCCGAACTGGTTCCAGCGCAGCGCCGGAATGCCGCGATTGGGCGGCGCGGGCGTGCCGGGGTCGTGCAAGCCTTGGGAGAAGGGATCACGCGCCTCGAAGATATTGTTCTGCAGGAACTCGAAAGCAGAGCCGTGAAACTCGTTTGAGCCGGATTTGGTTTGGACATTGATGACGGCTCCGGTCGCGCCGTACTCCGCGTCATAGTTGCTGGTGGAGGCGGTGAAAGCTCCCACGGAATCGACGGTAGGATTCACCATGGTGATGCCCAGAACCGAATCATTATTGTTCATGCCGTCCAGTTGATAGTTGGTTCCGGCAAAGAGTTGGCCGTTGGTGTTGACCAGCGTGGACTGCTGCGGATTTTCGCTGGGAGCGTGCTGGTAGGTATTGATCACCGAGCCGGGCGTGAGAAGCGTCAAATTGGTGAAGTTCCGGTTCAGCACCGGGAGGCTGGAGATCTGGCCGCTGCTCAAAGAGGTTTGCACTTCGGCGCGGTCGGTTTGAATCGCCGGAGGCGCATCAGTGACAGTAACTTCCTGCGTGGCTTCGCCGATCTGCAAAGTGGCATCCACGCGGGAGGATTGCGCCACGCTCACGGATACGTTTTCCTGAACAAAACGCCGGAAACCGGAACGGCTGATGGCGACGCGGTAGGCGCCCGGCGTGAGTTGGCCAATGGTGTAATTACCGGATTCGTTGGTTTCGACGGTTTGCGTGGTTCCCTTACCCACGTCATCCACGGTTACGGTTGCCCCAGGAACGGCGGTTCCAGAGGGATCTAAAACGGTGCCGAGAATCGTGCCGGATGTGGCTTGCGCCTTTAATGCCGATGGTGAAATCAGCAGAGTTGCCAGCGCGATTGCAATCCAAAACTTACTGCTCATAAACTTCCTTCAACTCCACTGTTGGGGAAGCTTATCAGATTGCTACTGCCTTACACAAGATCGTTATTTTTCGCGGCAACCCGGTCTACTGCTTGGGGGCAGCGGCGTTGGCTTGATCGATCTTCAACAAGATCTGCTTTAAGTTGTCGGCGTTTTTCGCATTGGGCGCCAACGCCAGATAATTGCGCAAGTGTCCGGCGGCTTCCGTATACTGCCCTTTGTCAAGCAGCAACTGAGCCATCATGTTCTCCGCGTCAGGAAATTTGTGGCGCGTGTCCAGCTTCAGGAGATCCACCGTGCTTTTTTCCGCTTCCGCCGCGCGTTTCAAATTGTAGTTCGCAACCGCGTTGTACCAGAGGGAGGCAGGATACTCCACCGGGTCTAAAGCGATGACTTGCTTGCTGAACTTCGCGGCGTCTTCCCAGTTTCCTTCCTGGGCGGCCAGCAGGGCCATCTGATGATAGGGGCCTACAAATTTGCTGTCGGACGCAATAGCCGCCTCATAGGATCTGCGCGCTTCGCCGCCGCGTCCTCCCCTTTGCTGGAGTTGGCCAAGCTGATACCAAGCCATCGCATATTTCGGATAGAGTTCCGTGGCGCTTTTCAGCTTTGCTTCGGCTTCTTCGAATTTGCCTTTCTGGGCTAACTGCAATCCTTTCTGATAATCCTTTTGAGCGTTCTTCGGGGCCAGCGCGCTGGTCAGGCTGATGGTTGTGCCCTCCACATTTCCCAAGTGATGCAGCACAATCGTGCCAAGGTCCGGAGGATCCATGGGACGCCGGGTTGTCAACTCCACTATATCCGAGCGGTAGCCGGGATAAGAAGCGCGCAGTTCGCAGTTCAAGAGGTCCCTGGAGTTGTTCCCGAACCCTCCGAAACTGCCCGTGGAAGAGTTGCTCGGACGACCAAATGAACCGCCCCCAAACTGATCCGAGGCCTCGGTGTCCACCGTCAGGTTCTGTCCCAGTTGGAAGGAGAAACGGCCTTTTGAGTCGGTATGCGCTTCCAAGCGCGGTTGCCCGTTGCAAACGCGCTCGATGCGGATATTACTGTTCGCGGGCTCGCCATCATCGAACATGACCACGCCCGACAGGAAAATGGGCGTCTGCTGTTGAGTATTAGGAAAGGGAGTTGTGGTTGAATTCCGATTGTTGGTGGAGCCGAACGGGCCATTTCCTGTTGAGCCGGTTGTGCTATTGGGAACATTGGCGGATGGTATGCTGCCTGATGACGCGCCGGTACTCCCGCCGGGGTTGCCGCTGCCGCCTCCGCTTGGTTTTTGCGCGAAGGCAGGCGCTATCGAAAAAATACAAACGGCCATTGCCGGAAGCGCAATAGCTCGATGATTGATCCGGGTACTACTCATGTGAATCTCCCTCAGTGTGGTTCGAGTATCGCATATTTTTGCGGGAATGGCGGGGCGGGAAAAATTGGAGGAAGGCTGTTTAAGGCTTAAGAAACTTTCGTCAATGAGTAAATCGACAACTCCGGCATAGGGAAATTCTTGCGATTTTCAGTAATCAAGGTCAGCCCGTAGCTAAAGGCCGTTGCCGCAAGAGCGTATCTGGAAAGGCCAGCGTTATACCTTGTTTCACATACTCATAACGCCAGCGGCCTACTTGTCTCGCAATAGCTGGAATTACACCGTACCACAGAAAAGTAGAAATGAATGCTTCCATTTTTCCCACATCCTCGGGTTTAATTGCCCAAATAAAGCAAATGCTATATCCAATCTTCGATGCGAACCCACGGTTGTAATTGGAACAGAGCTTTATCATGAGTGACCAGAGTAAAATTATGTTCCTTGGCGCTCGCCGCAATCATGAGATCCACTGTGGCAAGAGTCACGCCCGTTGCTTCGGAATCAGTCCGTAATCGCGCAAACGCCTTTGCCGTAGATGAGGTCCAGGGTAGTACGGTCACTTTGCCCAAGAGTTGATCGAAAAGGCGGGCTAGTTTGGTTCCTTCCAGACGTTTTTTGGCAATGCCGTAACGGATTTCTGCTTCAACAATTGAGGAAAGAAAAAGGCTTAACGGCGGCGCGGTTTTGAATCTTTGTTGTAACGTGAGGGAGGGCGCTCGGAACAAGGCGCTCACAGTGTTTGTATCGAGTAAATTCAAGAAAGTAATTCTTCCCGCTCTGCCTCCAGCAAGCCTCGGTCCGCAAGGAAGTCTTTCCGTTCTTCTTCAGAAATGTCTCTCAATGCCTGGAAGAAACGATCCCACGACGGCTCTGTATTTCCTGTTGACAGAATGATGTCACCTGTATCAGAATCTCGCCGAATAAACACCTCCGAGACACTGAATCGAAAGTCCTTCGGAATACGAACCGCTTGGCTTCGACCGTTCGTGAACACCTTTGCCTTTTGTGCCATGATCGCAGTGTATCACGGGTCTATACCATTGCACTTTCCTCTAACTAGATGGTTGTACCCGCTTGTTTAAGCATCTGATACGCAGCGTTAATTTCCTTCATGCGGTACTCCGCAAGCGCATGGAATTCCGGTGCTAATCCAGCAACCTTATCCGGGTGATACTTTTGAGCCAAATTGCGATATGCTTCCGAGATCTTCTCCACAAACGCGCCCGGTTCTAATCCGAGCACTTTCAGCGCTTCAATGTGTGAAGTCAATATGCGCTCCGGCAGTTCGCTTGGCTCAGGCATCGTCTTCTGTTTGCGGTGCGCCTGGAACTCCAGCACACAATTCACAAATGCAGCAGTCTCTTCGACATTTGATGCATTAAGAAGAATGTTCAAACCCTTTGGCGAGGTGATAGCTACTGCTCCGTACTGCATAACCGGAATGCGTGCATTATTGTTGAAGCGGAGATCAGGCCCTCCATCTTTTCTAACGTATCGCCATGTCTGACCGACTTGTCTGGCATCACTCGGAACTTGCTCGTCCTCAATGAACCGGGTTGGCCGCTGCTCTAGCGCAAGGTCATCATAACTGACAGCTCCGAAAACACCGCTCTCCCAATAGAGGATCATGTCGGGAAGGAAATACAGCCTGATTGTTCCCAAGTCGACGCGGTTAACTGTAATGTTGCTCTCGACACGTGGTGGAGCAGAAGTATAAACAGCAGCACGCGTACGCCGCAAAAGATAACCAGCGCCAGCATTGCGCTTCCAGTCGTAAGTCGGAGACTCCGCAACAACTCGCCAAATCATTTGACATTTTGCTAAGTGCTTCAGGAACTGCTCCAAAACATTTTGATTCTGCCTCGCTGTCTCGTTCAACTCGTACACGAGTCTCGTGATGCGCCGACCATTATTGTGCTTATGTAAGAATCCACCTCCGACAAGCAGCCCAATTCCGCCCAACAGCAAACTGAATTTGTCTTTTCGGTCTCGCTGGTGTGCAGATTTCATCGCCTGCAGCAGTTGCTCTTCTTCTCTTAATGTCTCCTGATTGAAGCGGATTGACAGATCTCCCGAAGTAAGCTGTGGATTATTGTGGGCAGTATCGCGCTCGGTTGTTGAATCAATCCCTCTTACAAGGGCAGGCTGAGAGGATGATTTTGAACTGATAGTACCCAATAACTGCCAAGCGCTTTCTGCACTGATAGAAGATCTAGTTTCAGCATCTTGATATCGCACAATCGTTGAGCCCTTGTCTGGCGAGGAGACGCAAACGGGCGCTTTCTCAACAATCTTTGGCCGACGCGACCGAAAGCGCCATATGCTCGGACTGGCCGAACTTGCATTGGTATTCTTTTTGTGAGACCCATAAAACTCGTAAGTATCGACACACCCATTGGGCACAAAAACGACGCTCATATGAATGGAGTCGTAAATAGCGGTCCTGAGAGGAACCGATTGGAGCGACGTTATGATAACCGTAGTGGGTTGTCCATAGCGGGCTAGCAGCAACGAATACTCGTCAGTCTCGTTGACCTTTCGTGCGGCGCTTAAAGGCGTTGTGACGTCCGGTAGAGCTGGCATTTGCAAAGTGTTTGCGCCGTTTGCAATCAAAGTAAAATTCCAGATTAGGAGACACGCTCCTAATAGATAGAGGAACCAAGCAGGATTAAGCATCCCTGCACGCTCATTCAACCGCTTAATGAGCGTTGCATTCGAGCTATCGACGAGTTTTAGAGCGTTTGCAGTATCAATGTTCCCTGCGGACGGACTTGTTCCAACTACATGCTGCGGAGATGAAGAAAATCCAACAGGGCCAGGACTGAAAATGGTCTCACGATAACGGAACCCGTGACTGCTGACTGTGATGTATGTTGTCCCACGAGGCGACATCGTGAGGCTAGTTCCTTTGACTCCAATAGAAGCGCCTACACCCGACTTTGAGAAATTTAGACGGAATGGCCCAAAGCTTGCGCTTCGACGAAAAGAAAATCCCATTTGGTTCAGTATAGGAGTGGGCCTACGGTAAAAAGTTCGCGGTGCCTAATCCTCGTAAAACCGAACGGGTACAGGCGTTAGCCGACACGCAATGGGTGATTTTGCCAAATAAAAGAGAGCCAAGCGCGAGAAGGCTCTTGGCTCTCCTAAAGGCGTTAACTATTATCCTATTTACTTAATAGGAGCTTCCTGCAAATTGCTCTTGGTTTCCACTTGGGAAGACACATGCTTATCCAGCATCTTTTGGAACTCTGGTTTGCCAATGGCTCCTACTTTCTGCTCCGCAATCTTGCCGTCCTTGAAAAGGAGCACGGTCGGGATGCCGCGAATTCCATAGCGCATCGCAGACTGCTGATTGGCGTCAACATCGAGCTTTCCGACCTTGACCTTACCCGCGTAATCGGCGGCAATCTGATCAACGGTCGGGCCCATCATTCGGCAGGGTCCACACCATTCGGCCCAAAAATCGACCAGTACCGGAATCTCGGAATTCAGGACGTCCTTGTCAAAATCTGCATCAGTGAAGGTTAGAGTATTGTTTCCAGCCATCGTTATCTCCTGTAGTTGGATGAATTACGGAGCATTTTGATTCAGTCGGGTTTTCGTGATCTTGGGCTACACTGGGGGGTTAGAAAGCTGCTCTTGCCTAACGTATTTTCCTTTAGCCGCTTATTCTGGATTCTTCTGCTGTTCACAGCGGGAGTTGTCGGGAATCCCGGCAGCCCTAACCAGGCTTTTCCAACAGGTTCAGGGGAGAACGGGTTTAGCGTCAGCTCGGCGCTGTTTACGACCTTGGCGGCGATCAATGCCGCCGGTTATGACGCAGGCATCAATTCACCTCTTAATGATCGCTACAAAGTACGCACGCAAATACGCCAGGAACTTGCCAAGCGCAAGATCCCGAGTTTGCCGGAGCTGACTTCTTTTTACAAGCAGCACAGAAAGCCTACGGATACGGCTGACCTCAGTCAATATATTTCATTCGCCTTGGTGGCGAACGGGCCGCCCAGCTTCGAGGTTCCCGCCCAGGTGCCGCCGGATGTCCAGTCTTTGGCAGGATTTAGCGAGTTGCTGGCGCGCTTCTACAAAGAAGGCAATCTGGAGGACCTTTGGAACCGGTCCCAGCCTGCTTACACGGCCGCGATGGCGGAGTACCAGGAACCGGTTATCGGAACTCTTTTCGAAACCAACGGATACCTGCGCAACCCTTCCGGATATCTCGGGAGAAGATTTCAGATTTATTTGGATTTACTGGCGGCTCCAGACCAGATCCAGGTTCGGAGCTACCGAGACGACTACTTTATTGTCATCTCGCCTACTACCGCTCCGGTGGTGGATGAGATTCGAGACGCTTATCTGGCCTATTTGCTTGATCCGCTTACCTTTAAGTACAGCGACGTAATCAAATCGAAGAAAGCTTTGCAGCAGTACGCCGAGAATGCGCCCGCTTTGGATTTAGCTTATAAGGATGACTGGTCTCTGCTGGTAACGAAATGCCTGACGAAAGCGCTCGACAGCCGATTAATGCACGGCGGGACGGCCCAGCGGCAGGCTTTTATTGAGCAAGCCATGCGGGAGGGATTTATCCTCACGGCGGGGCTGGCGGAACTGCTGCCAAAGTATGAAAAGCAGCAGGACGCTTTTCGCCTTTACTACCCTGATCTGATTTCCGCTTTGGACGTGAAAAAAGAGGAAAAGCGCTTGAAGAATGTTGAGTTTGCGCAATCGGTAGCCCCTCGCGTGATTGCCCCGCCGGCAAAGATGCAACTTGATCCGGCGGAAGAGTCGTTGCAGAGCGCCGATGGCTTATTTGGGCAAAATGATTATGAGAATGCCCGTAAGCTGTACAAAAAGGTTTTGCAGCAGACCAGCGATAAGGCCAAGCAAGGGCGTGCGTACTACGGGTTGGGGCTGATTGATCTCCGAGAGAAACGTTGGGACGGGGCGCTCAATCTCTTTGGACGTACGGTGGAGACGAATCCCGATCCCGCAACAACAGCCTGGGCGCATTATTATCTGGGGCAACTGGCGGTTAAGGCGGGGGATTTTGATAAGGCCACGGCGGAGTTCAAGCAGACCCTTGCTATTGAAGGCGCTTCCGCACGAGCGCGCGAGGCAGCCGAGAAGGCAATGAAGAGTACTTCAGGAGAACAAAAGCAATGAGACTTCGATTATTTTCATCCGTTATCGCGTTAGCGGCTGCCATGACGCTTCAGGCGCAGCAGCAACCGAAGCCGAAATCGCAAAAAGAAATAGACGCTTTACAGAAAGTCCAAGCCGCCGCGCAAGCGCAGAATTATGACGGCGAACTTCAAGCCATTACATATGTGCTGGAGAATTTTGCCGATACGGAGTACAAACCTATGCTCCTGAACATGGCGATGGATGCCGCGCAGCGGAAGGGCGATCAGGCGCAGATGACCGTTTATGGCGAGCGCGTGCTGGAAGCAGATCCGAACAACATCCCGGCAAGAGTGCTGCTGGCGGAGAGTATTGCCGGGCACACGCGGGAAAACGATCTGGATAAGGATCAAAGCCTGAAAAAAGTGGACGATTACGCGAATAAAGCTCTCGACCTTCTGAAAACGGCGAACACTCCGCCCACGGGCTTGACCCCGGAACAGTGGCCGGACTACAAAAAAGAGCTGACTTCGCAGGCTTACGACGCTCTAGGACAATCGGCTGATCTGCGTAAGAACTATCCCGATGCGATCAAGAATTTCAAATCCGCCATCGACGCGCAGCCGACGAATGCGGTTTCGGTAGCGCGGCTTTCGAAGGCTTACGTAGGGGCCAAGCAGTACGATGATGCGATTTCAACGGCTGATAAGGTGCTGGCGATGAATGATGCGCCCGCCAGCGTGAAACAGTTTGCGCAATCACAAAAGGATTTCGCCACCAAACTGAAAGGCGCGCCTGCTAAATAAGCAAAGCTTCCCATGGGCGCAAGTGTTGAATTGCTTGAGGGGCGCATCGGCTATCGATTTGGAGATCGAACGCTGCTTGAGCGGGCTTTAACACACCGATCCTGGAGCGCCGAGCGCCCCAGCCCTCGTGAACGCGGGGAAAGATGCGACAACGCACAGCTTGAGTTTCTGGGCGATTCCGTGCTTGGTTTTGCCGTCAGCGAAGCGCTCTTAAACCAATATCCAGCGGGTGAC
>CAXUBB010000129.1:0-12034 GCA_964249105.1 uncultured Bryobacteraceae bacterium
AGACCGCATAACTGCTCCCATTGCCCGCGATCCCATTCGCCGGACCCGGATGACCGCCAAACTCCTAGCGGGTCGTGCTGCTTTAACGGAGTACCAGGTGCTTGAAGAGTTCGAAAGGGCAAGCTATTTACGGGTACGCATCGGAACCGGGCGCACTCACCAGATCCGCGTTCACCTAGCGAGCATCGGCCATCCCATTGTAGGCGATGGTCTTTATGGCGCGCCGCCCGCTCCTGCCGGGCTGTCCCGGTTTTTTCTTCACGCGCATCGTTTAGCATTCCATTCGCCGAGCACCGGCCAGTTGATTACGGTCGAAAGTCCGCTGCCTCCCGAACTCGCCGGTCTTCTCCTGTCCTTACCTCAAAACGGATAGAATAAGGGCATCCTCATGAAGTCTGTTGTCTCCGCTCTGGCCGTTTGCTTGGTCCTAGGCGCTCAGAACCCGCCGCAAAGCGCCAACTCTGATGAGCCGGCTCCGATCCGCGCCGAAGTCACGCGCGTCAATATGTTGTTCACCGTAACGGATAAGCATGGCCGCTTTGTGACTGATCTCAACAAGAACGAGTTTCAAGTCGCGGAAAATAAGAAGCCGCAGGAGATCATAGAGTTTACTTCTGAGACTGACCTGCCGCTGCGTCTCGCAATCTTAATTGACACCAGCAATAGCATTCGCGACCGCTTTCACTTCCAGCAGGAAGCGGCCACGAACTTCGTGAATAGCGTGGTTCGCAAACAGGACAAAGCCATTGTGGTGAGCTTTGATACCGCCGCCGAGTTGGTCGCCGATTTAACGGATGATACCAATAAACTTGAAAATGCGATTCGCAGCTTACGTCCGGGCGGCGGCACGGCATTGTATGACGCCATTTACTTTGCCTGTAAAGACAAGCTGATGCAAGATCAACCAATGTATAAGTTCCGGCGGGCCATGGTAATTCTAAGCGATGGTGACGACAACGAAAGCCGGACCAGCCGTGATCAGGCGTTGGAAATGGCGCAGCGCGCCGATACTGTCATCTACACTATTTCAACGAACATCAGCCATATCGAGACGGATGGCGACAAAGTGATGCGCTATTTCGCCGAACAAACCGGCGGCACCTCCTTTTTTCCGTTTCAGGCGAAAGATTTGAACCAGTCTTTCGAAAACATCGCCAATGAGCTTCGCCACCAGTACAACCTGTTTTACCGTCCCCAGCCGCTGCGCAATGACGGCCAGTACCATACGGTGCAGATCAAAGTGCGAAATCGCAAAGACCTGATCGTGCGCGCCCGTAAGGGCTATTATGCGCGTCGTGAAAATACCTGAATAGGGCGAAGAAAAGACGTAGAAAACGTGCTCGAAAAGGCTGTGTCGGAGCTATAATCAAAAGGTAACAAGCCCTCTATCCCCTGGCGTATTTAGGCTTTTTGCAGCTTGCGCTTGCTACCTGGAAGGAATTTTATGGACGAAAAAGAACGTGGCCGTACGTTGTCGCTGACGTTAGGTCAAATAGAAAAGCAGTTCGGTAAAGGCTCGATTCTCCGCCTGGGCGCTAAGGAAGCTGTTGTTCCGGTTTCGGCCATTTCCACAGGCTCTATTTCCATCGATTACGCTATGGGCGTGGGAGGTTTCCCGCGTGGCCGTATTTGCGAGATCTTCGGCCCCGAGTCGTCCGGCAAAACTACGATTGCTTTGCAGGTTGTGGCGGAAGCGCAAAAGGCGGGCGGCATGGCTGCCTATATTGATGTAGAACACGCGCTTGATCCGATCTATGCTAAACAGCTTGGGGTGGATACAGACAACCTGCTGGTTTCGCAGCCTGACTTTGCGGAGCAGGCGCTTGAAATCACGGCCGCTCTCATCACATCGGGTTCTATTGATATTTTGGTCGTTGATTCAGTGGCCGCCCTGGTTCCGAAAGCTGAACTGGATGGCGAAATGGGTGATTCCCACATGGGTGTGCAAGCCCGTTTGATGTCGCAGGCCATGCGTAAGCTGACTGGCATTGTCGCGAAATCCAATACTTGCCTGATTTTTATCAATCAGATTCGTGAAAAGATTGGTGTGATGTTCGGCAACCCGGAAACGACAACGGGTGGCCGCGCTTTGAAATTCTATTCTTCTGTTCGTGTTGATATCCGGCGTATTGCCGCCATTAAAGATGGCGAGGTAGTGACGGGTAATCGCACCAAAGTAAAAATTGTCAAGAACAAGGTTGCTCCGCCATTCCGGGAAGCCGAGTTCGACATTATTTATGGCGAGGGCGTCTCGAAAGAAGGCGATCTGCTTGATTTAGGCGTCGCTCACAACGTGGTGGAAAAGAGCGGTTCCTGGTTTAGCTATAAAGGCGAGCGAATAGGCCAAGGCCGCGAAAATGTGCGTCAGTTCCTGCGTGACAATCCTGATGTTCGCAACCGCATTGATGTGGAACTGCGTAGAACCTTGGGCTTAAACAAAGGCGAGGAGCCGGGAGCCGTTGATGGAGCGGCGCAACCCGTGACTACTCCGATTGACACCGGGAAGCAAGCCGCCGCGCGCGGGCGTTAAACGATTTGAACTGACAACGTTAGCAGGAAAAGCCGGACTGTTTTGCCCGGCTTTTTCTTTTGGCGGCAGCAGCGCAAAGCGCCCGAAAATTCCTTTCTTCTGTTACCCTGAAATTAACGGGACTTTTCCCCTTTGTCCCCATCCTAATTAGTAAATTCAATGGATACCGTAAATCTGAACAACGGTGTGGTAACCGAAGAAGATCAAATACAAGCCGAACGTCCGGCGGAAGTGGTAGATCCTGAGTCCGCGATTCGAGCCGAGCCATTCGCTCCTGAGACCAGCTCTGATCGCGACCGCTTTACCCGTGAAAGGGCTGAGTTGCAGGAACTCCTGCAGCGCCGCCAAGCCGAATTTGAAAATTATCGGCGTCGCGTGGAAAAAGAGCGTTACGAATTGTCCGAGCTTGCCGCGATGGACACAGTGAAGGCTTTGCTTCCCGCGCTGGATGATTTCGAGCGCGCACTGAAAACCGAATCCGCTGATAAAGAATACGCCCGGGGCATGGAACTGATCTATAACCGCTTCTACGAGGCGCTAAGAAAGCTTGGCCTGGAACCGATCAGCAACGAAGTGGCGCTCTTTAACCCGCATATTCATCATGCTGTCGATATGGTGGATACCAAGGATCACCCTGACCAGACGGTGCTGGCTGTTTACCAGACAGGTTATTACTTTAAGGGACGTCTGCTTCGTCCGGCCATGGTGAAGGTGGCCGTTAATCCCTAAAACATGAATGTGGCGAAACGAGATTACTACGAGGTGTTGAGCGTCTCGCGCGACTGCGACGAAGTGACGCTCAAAAGCTCTTACCGGAAACTGGCGCTGCAGTACCATCCGGACCGCAATCCGAACAACAAGGAAGCGGAAGAAAAGTTTAAAGAAGCGGCGGAAGCATACGCCATCCTGAGTGATCCGCAGAAGCGCGCCGCCTATGACCGCTACGGCCATCAAGCGGTGAATGGGGCCGCCGGCGGTGGCGGCTTCGATGAATCGCAGTTTGCCGATTTCGGCGATATCCTCGGCGATCTCTTTGGATTCGGCGACATTTTCGGCGGAGGCGGTCGGGGGCGGCGTACCCGTCAGCAGCGGGGCGAAGATCTTCGCTACGATCTCGAAATCAGTTTTGAAGATACGATGCGCGGTATGTCCGCTGATCTGCAAATTCCGCGCATGGAGCCATGTTCCAAATGCGCGGGCACGGGCGCGGAACCGAACGGCGGCTTGGTAACGTGCGCGGCTTGCAGCGGTCGTGGTGAAATTCTTTATCAGCAGGGTTTTCTCTCAATCCGCAAAACCTGTCCTACCTGTAGCGGTCGCGGCAAAGTAATTCGTCAAGCCTGTTCGCAGTGCCGCAGTGAAGGCTTCAGCCGGACAGAAAAGAAACTGAAAGTAAATATCCCGGCCGGCGTCGATAACGGCACGCGGCTGCGGTTAACCGGGGAAGGGAATCCCGGACCTTCAGGCAGTCAGCCCGGTGATTTATACGTTGTGATCAAGGTCGCTGATCACCCCATTTTCGAGCGGCGCGAGTCGGATCTGCACTGCACCTTACCCATCAATGTGGCGCAAGCCGCATTAGGCGCTGAAATAGAAGTGGAAACTTTCGATGGCCCGCAAACGATTAAACTCCCGGAAGGAACGCAGTCGGGCGCGCATTTCAAGCTGCGCAATCTGGGCGTGCCGCATGTGAACAGCCGCGCTCGCGGCGATCTTTACGTGCATGCCGATGTGCAGGTGCCGAAGAAGCTGACTCGCGAGCAGCGCAAGCTTTTCGAGGATCTTCGCGATGTTCTGCCTGCCGAAAACGCTCCGCACGAAAAAAGCGTTTTCGAAAAAGTGCGCGACTTCTTTAATTAGTTCATAACGGCGCAGGTCGATTCTTTTCTCCCGCCATGATAGCTTCAGTGGAGTTGGAGGATTATACATGCGAGTCGGCCTTTTCACGCGCGAGTTTCCGCCACACATCTATGGCGGCGCTGGCGTTCACGTGGACTACCTGAGCCGCGAACTAGCGAAAAAGATCGAAGTGGAGGTCCATTGTTGGGGCACGCAGCACTCCGATGCGGGCAATCTCCATGTCCGAGGCTCCGAGCCCTGGAGTGAAATCAGCAATGGCACAACCGAGAAGTTTAAGGGAGCACTGGAAGCGTTCAGCTTAAATCTGACTCAGATCAAAGCTCTGGCGGGCATTGAACTGGTCCATACTCACACCTGGTATGTTTCCATGGCGGGCTTCCTGGCCAAAAAACTATACGGGGTGCCCTTCGTGCTCACCACGCATAGCTTAGAACCCTTGCGTGCTTGGAAGGCCGAACAACTGGGCAGCGGTTATGCCCTGAGTGCCTGGATGGAGCGCACGGCGATTCTTGAGGCTGACGCTGTCATTGCTGTTTCAAACGGTACGAAAGAAGACATTCTGCGCGTCTACCCGCTTCCGCCGGAGCGCGTCCAGGTCATCTACAACGGCATTGATCTCGAAGAATACAGGCGAACCAGCAGCACGAGCGCGCTGGTGGAGTATGGCGTTGATCCCGCTGTTCCCTACGTACTTTTTGTAGGAAGGATCACGCGCCAGAAAGGCGTGACTCATTTGGTGGATGCCATTCAATACCTTCCTCCCAACACGCAGGTTGTCCTGTGCGCGGGCGCTCCTGATACGCCGGAGATTGCCGCGGAGATGCGGGAGAAGGTCGAGGAGGCTCGCGGGAAGAACGGTCGTGTGATCTGGATCGAAAAAATGGTCTCCAAGCCCGAGGTAATTCAGCTTTATAGCCATGCGCGCGTCTTTTGCTGCCCCTCTGTTTATGAACCGTTCGGCATCATCAATTTGGAAGCTATGGCGTGCGGCGCTCCCGTGGTCGCCAGCGCTACCGGGGGAATTAAGGAAGTAGTGGTCGATGGCGAAACCGGTTATTTGGTGCCTTTCGAGCAAGACCCTGCCACCAGTTTCCCCACGCAACCCGACCGTTTCGCCCAGGATTTAGGCGCGAAAATCTCCGATCTCCTGGCTGATGAAGCGAAGTGCCGCCGTTTTGGGGAAGCGGGCCGCAAGCGCGTGGAAGAGAAATTTAGCTGGACCGCTATCGCCGATCAAACCATTGCGTTGTATCAAAACCTGATTGCAACAAAGAAGACGGCGAAAGCTCGTGCGTAACACTCTGCGCCTGTGCCTTGTCCCATGAGGGATGGCTGTGCAAAAAAGCTCCGTTCTCGAAGAGGATATCCAGGCCGCTGCCTTTAAACCGCCGAAACAGGAGGGCCGTAAACGGGTCATCATCGAAGGCGTGAGCCCCGAAGTCGATGGCGGTCGATTTCCCGCCAAGCGGACGGTGGGCGATCTCGTGCGCGTGGAAGCGGATATTTTTACAGACGGTCACGATTCCATCTCCGCCGTGCTGCTGTTCCGGCATGAAAACTCAACCGGTTGGATTGAACGCCCCATGCAGGCGCTAGTCAATGATCGTTGGTTTGGGGAGTTTCCGGTCGAACAGTTGGGCCGTTATCGTTATACGATTCACGCTTGGGTCGATCACTGGGAAACTTGGCGGCGCGACCTGGGGAAGCGTATTGCAGCCGATACCGACGCGCCTGTTGACTATCTAATTGGAGCGGAACTCATCAAAGAGGCTGCCCAGCGCGCCCATTCCTCGGACAAAGAGTGGCTGAGAGAGCAGGCGCGTGAGTTGGAAGCCAAGCCCGATGATAAAGCGTCTCACCGATCCGTCGCCACCGACGCAAGATTGAACGAGACAATGCTGCGCTATCCTGACCGCCGGTTCGCCACGGCAATGGAGCGGGAACTGGCGCTGGTCGTTGATCCCGTGCGCGCCCGTTTCAGCTCCTGGTACGAGTTCTTTCCGCGTTCCACTTCGCCGGATGGAAAAAGTCACGGCACTTTCAAAGATTGCGAAGCGCGCCTCGAATACGCCGCCGGCATGGGGTTTGACGTTGTTTATTTCCCTCCCATTCACCCCATTGGAAGGACATTTAGAAAAGGCAAGAACAACTCCGTTACCGCCGAAGAGGGTGATGTGGGCAGTCCCTGGGCGATTGGCGCGGCCGAAGGAGGACACAAATCGATTCTTCCCGAGCTGGGCACGCTTGAAGACTTTCGCCGCCTGGTAAAACGCGCCGCGGAGCTAGGGATTCAGATCGCTCTCGATATCGCCTTTCAGGCTGCGCCCGATCACCCCTACGTACGGGAGCATGAGAACTGGTTCCGCAAACGTCCGGACGGCACGATTCAATATGCCGAGAATCCTCCCAAAAAATATCAGGATATCTATCCGTTCGACTTTGAATCGGAAGACTGGACCGGCATGTGGCAGGAGTTGAAAAGCGTTTTCCTGTACTGGATTGAGCAGGGCGTTCGCATTTTCCGCGTCGATAACCCGCACACGAAAGCTTTTCCGTTTTGGGAATGGTGCATCACCGAGATCAAGCATGATTATCCGGATGTTCTGTTCCTTTCGGAAGCCTTTACCCGTCCGAAGATCATGTACCGGCTGGCGAAGCTGGGCTTCAGCCAGTCATATACTTACTTCCCATGGCGCAACGATAAAAAGGGAATCACGGAATACTTGACTGAACTGACCAAGACGCAGGTTGTTGATTTTTTCCGCCCCAATCAATGGCCCAATACGCCGGACATTCTCACTGAGTTTCTCCAACTCCGCAGCCGCTCGGCATTTACCATTCGCTATCTGCTCGTCGCCACCATCGGCGCGAATTATGGAATCTATGGGCCTGCTTTCGAACTGTTGGAAGGCCGTCCGGTGCGGCCCGGCAGCGAGGAATATCTCGACTCGGAAAAGTATCAGATCCGGGAATGGGATCTGAACCGTCCCGATAGTCTGCGAGAGCTGATTACACTAGTAAATCGCATCCGCCGGGAAAACGAAGCGCTGCAAAGCGATCGCCGTTTGGAGTTTCACAACATTGATAACGATCAGTTGATCTGTTTCAGCAAGCGCTCGCCGGACGGATCAAATCTGATCGTGGTGGTTATCAACCTTGATCCGCATCATAAGCAGTCAGGATTTGTGGACCTGCCTTTAGACCAGCTCGGCATCGAAGAAGATCGTCCGTATCAGGCTCATGATCTGCTGACCGGCGCCCGTTATCCCTGGACAGGCCGGAGGAATTACGTGGAGCTTGACCCTGGCAGTGTGCCTGCCCATATCTTCAAGATCCGGCGGCGGTTACGAGCGGAAAACGACTTTGAGTATTTCCTGTGAAAGCGTCGGATCTCATGAGTGTCCATAGATTATGGCTTCCACGGAGATGCAGGGCGCTGATTACTCGCCCGTTTCGCTTACGGTTATTCCAGTTGAATCAGGCGCGCCGGACTTAAAGGCCGACGTTCTCGGCCAAGTTTCCAAGCTGCTGCCCGAGTTCCTTCGTTCGCGCCGTTGGTTCCGGGCCAAGGCCCGCACTATCGCCGAAGCGCGCGTGGAAGATGTTGTTCCGCTTTCCGCCGCGAATTATCTGCTAGCACTAAAAGTTTCTTATACCGAGGGCGAGAGTGACACTTATCTGCTTCCCCTCTCGTTGACGGCAAAAGCCGATGATGCGGTCCTGGATGCGCTTGGCATGGAACCCCTTGCGATTTTGCGCTCAAAGGACGGAAGGGAGCGCATGCTCTACAGCGCCTTCGCCAATCCTGTTTTTCGAAGCTCCCTGCTTTCCGCTATCGCCGAAAACAAAAGCTTTGCCGGAGAGAAAGGAACTTTTTTCGCCCAGCGCATCGAAGCGCCGCCGGCAGGCGCATCCGATTTGAACCCGCAGTTGGAGAGTTCTGTTTCACGGGCGGAGCAAAGCAATACATCCGTCATCTTCGGCGATCAGTTCATTCTCAAGCTGTTCCGCAAAGTGGAACCCGGCGTCAATCCCGACATTGAGGTAGGCGCGTTTCTGACGGAGCATGGCTTCGCCAACACGCCTGCGGTATTGGGAACACTGGAGTACCGGAGCAACACGGAAAACGCGGTTTACTCCGCCGGGATTCTGCAAAAATTTGCGGACAATCGCGGCGATGCCTGGAAATATACGCTCGATTCGCTGAGCGGCTTTTTTGAACGCGCGCTCCGTCGCGGCGCGCCTTCGGAATCGATAATAGGCGAGCATCCCCTTCGCCTCATGCAGCAGGATATACCAGCCGATGCTCGCCAGCTTATCGGTGATTACATCGAGTCGGCTCGCTTGCTGGGGCAGCGCACGGCTGAGATGCACGCGGTCCTGGCGGGTGGCGAGGAAGCCGACTTTGCCCCCGAGCCGTTCAGCGCTTCCGATGCGGCGAAGCTATACGAGGAAATGCACCATGAAGCCGATACCGCTTTTGCTGTTCTTCGGCAGAAGCAATCAGCGATTACCGGCGCTGGGGCGGAAAGCGCCCGCGAACTCCTGGAAAAAGAAAATCGCGTGCGGGAGTGTTTCACCGACCTGAAAAACAGCCGGATCGGCGCCGACCGTATCCGCTTCCATGGCGACTACCATCTAGGGCAGGTGCTCTACACCGGAAGCGATTTCATGATTATCGATTTCGAAGGCGAACCGGCGCGGCCTTTAAGTGAACGCCGGGGCAAAGCTCTGGCGTTGCGCGATGTCGCCGGCATGATCCGCTCGTTTCAATATGCCGCTTATGCGGCCTTGTTTGGACAGGTAACCGGATTATCAATGCAATCGAGCAACACGGAAGCCGTCGAGCGCTGGGCTGCTTTCTGGTACGCATGGATCAGCGCCGCCTATCTGAAGGGCTACTTCGAAGCAGCCGGAAACGCCCGTTTCGTTCCCGCCTCGTTTGAGGAACGCCGCTTAGCGCTCGATGCTTTTCTTTTGCACAAAGCTCTTTACGAAGTCGCGTACGAATTAAACAATCGCCCGGACTGGGTTCGCATTCCACTTCGCGGCATACTCAGTCTCATTCAATAACCACATGGCACGCACAAGCCGTATCCTTAACGAAAACGATCTTTACTATTTCCAGGAGGGCACCCACAGCAAACTCGCTGAAATTCTGGGTTCGCACCACCTTCCGGAACGCGGTGGCACGCAATTTGCCGTTTGGGCGCCTAATGCGCGTTCCGTGTCAGTCATCGGTGACTTTAACGGATGGCAGAACTCCGCGAATCAACTCCAGTTAGCCGGAGACGGCGTCTGGAGCGGCTTTGTCGGCAATGTTTATCCGGGTAGCCGCTACAAATACCGCGTCGAATCCAAATCCAACAACTACGCTGCCGACAAGGCGGACCCGTTCGCATTCTTGCAGGAAACTCCGCCGCAGACGGCCTCGGTGATTTGGGATCTTGATTACAACTGGAATGATGAAGCCTGGATGGCAAACCGGCCTTCGGTGAACAGCTTTGATGCGCCCATTTCCATCTACGAGGTCCATCTCGGCTCCTGGCGATGCGCCGGGGAAGGCGGCCACCGGCCCATGTCGTATCGTGAAATGGCGGAACAACTCATTCCGTACGTCAAGGAGATGGGCTTCACTCACGTGGAGTTCCTTCCCGTGATGGAGCATCCCTTTTTCGGCTCCTGGGGTTACCAGGTGACAGGATTCTTTGCGCCCACCAGTCGGTATGGAAATCCTCAGGAGTTCATGTCCCTAATCGACCAATTTCATCAGAACGGAATTGGGGTCATTCTCGACTGGGTGCCGTCACACTTCCCGAATGATGAGCATGGTCCCGGTTACTTTGATGGCGAGCATGAGTTCGAGCATCCCGATCCGCGTCGCGGCTTCCATCCCGACTGGAACAGTTTCATCTTTAATTACGGTCGCGGCGAGGTGCGCAGCTTTCTGCTGAGCAGCGCCATGTTCTGGCTGGATCAGTATCATGCGGATGCTTTGCGCGTGGACGGTGTCGCCTCCATGCTGTATCTTGATTACTCGCGTAAATCGGGCGAGTGGATTCCGAATCGATATGGCGGTAATGAGAACTTGGATGCCATCTCATTCCTGCAACAGATGAACGAACGCATTTACCGCGAGCACCCGGACACTCAGACGATGGCGGAAGAGTCTACTGCCTGGCCCAAAGTCTCAAGACCTGTCTACGCCGGAGGTCTTGGGTTTGGCTTTAAGTGGGACATGGGCTGGATGCATGACACCCTGCGGTACATGTCGGAAGACCCTGTCAACCGCAAGTACCATCACAACGAACTGACCTTTCGCATGGTTTACGCCTTCAACGAAAATTTCATCCTGCCGCTTTCGCATGACGAAGTTGTCTACGGCAAAGGGTCGCTCATCCGCAAAATGCCCGGCGATAACTGGCAGAAGTTCGCCAACCTGCGGCTCTTGTTCTCCTATATGTACTCGCAGCCCGGCAAAAAGCTGATATTCATGGGCGGCGAGTTCGGACAATGGTCTGAGTGGAGCCATGACGGAAGCTTGGATTGGGCGCTTCTTCAGTTTGATACCCACGCCGGACTGCGGTTGTTAATTGGCGACTTAAACCGGCTTTATCGCACCGAGGGAGCATTGCATACCTTCGAAAACAATCCGTCCAGCTTCGAGTGGATTGAGGCTAACGACGCGGAACGCAACGTGATCAGCTACCTTCGTAAAGGGAATGCGTCGGAGCCGACGATTTTGGTTGCTTGTAACTTCAGCCCCGTTCCTCGTGACAGCTACCGCCTGGGGGTTCCCGAAAAGGGATTCTGGCGGGAAATCTTCAACTCGGATGCCAAGCACTATGGAGGTTCCGGCCGGGGGAATCTGGGCGGTATCGAAACCTCGCCGTTCAGGTTACATGGTAGAAATCATTCCATCACCATCGATCTGCCGCCGTTAGCTGCCGTATTTCTCCGTACGGAGCCGCGAGTGAAGTGATAATCGTAGAGCAATCCGGGCTGGCCGCCACTTCTTTTTGTGGCATTCGGAAGCTGCCATAATGATGGGACAAATCTGCGCTGCTTCGCAAAGCATCCCTAATTGATTTACATGATGAACATACTCGAAGACCGCTCGCTGGCGGAACGTCTTAAACTCCGCATCGAAAGGGAAAAACAGTTTGCGCTGACAGGACGCAAGCTGCGAAATAAGAGTTGGCTTTTCCGGCACGAGAAAGTCTGGTTGCGGCCATTAATCAAGTTTGGACTGCAAGCTTCCGGCCTCTACCGGCGTGGCGTTCATAATGCGCTCCGCCCAGTGCTCCGTCACCTTCAACTGACGTTCGACAATCTCCCCTCCGCCTTCAACGGCTACACGCTGCTGCACCTTTCGGATTTTCATATTGACGGCATTCCGGATCTGGTCGCGCCCTTAAGCAAAGTGCTCCGTGATCTCACTCCCGACCTATGCGTCATTACAGGCGATTACCGCTTCGATGACGAGGGCACCTGTGAGCATATTTATCCGCTGATGCAAAAGGTGCGTGATAACATCTCCGCGCGGGACGGCGTGTTCGGTATTCTCGGCAATCACGATGCCGCGGAGGTTGCTTTCACCCTCGATGAGATGGGCATCCGTATGCTGATTAATGAAGCCGTCGA
>CAXUBB010000130.1:0-8931 GCA_964249105.1 uncultured Bryobacteraceae bacterium
CCATACAGCTCCTCCAAAGTGGAGTGAAGGTGTTTTTGCCAAGGCACGGAGACATCGCTCAGCACTTTCCCCGCTACCCAAAACGACACCTCATCGCCGGGGTTTGCCAGGATATGAAAGAAGTATTCGCAAGCGCGCCCGCCGTCGTCCGATAGCGCTTTCAGATGTTCTCCTTGCGCCCGCGCCGTGGGCAGAAACCAGCGGTCTCGTTCCCAGTGCTGAGGCGGCTCCACGAGCGGTCCTCCAATCGTTCCGAAATCGCACTTCAGGCTTTGGATAACATGGCGGCGATAGTCACGGCCAGTTATTCCGGCGGTATCGTTGACGTCAATCAGATAATCAAGCTTTTTGCACATTTGATCAATGAAATGCAACGAGGCCGGATCAGCAAACTTCATGCCCCAGCCGCTGACCGCCACAATTTTGTTTTGGTAGCGCGCCCGAATATAGTCGGCCATGCGGATGTTGATGCGGGCATGATATTCGGCGTCACCGTAGCGGCTGCACTTTTCGCAGTTGCAGCGGCCCAGATCGGCGGATTGCATGCTGACGCCGTCAACGGGAAAGCGCGTAAAGGTGAAATCCGCGATCTTCTCCATCCACTTCCAGGCATCCGGATTACTGGCGCACATGGCTTTGGGATTCGTCGGACCAAGCGCGGGATAAGCGCGGATCAATTCCTCAAAACCCCAACTGAAGACGCCGAGCCCGTTAACCACTCTCAAATCCTCCGCGTGCGCCGCGTCAATAATTTTCCCGACCAATTTGCCGCGCTCCGGCGCGACAGCCTTGGGAATATCGACGGGCCAGTAACGGGAAACATACAAGCCCCAAATCACGGCGTTGTTGTAGCCCAGCTTTCGCATAAGCCGGAAGGTCTGTTTGTACTGCCCAACGAGATTTTCATCCAACCGCATGGAAGGCCAAGCGGCTTGGGGATCGGGGCGCGCATCAAGATCCGTAATCCAGCCGAGATAACCCCGGTGCCGGTAAGGGGTTTCACCGCCTCGGCTTAAATTCAGCGCCGCAGCTCCCGCCACGGCGGTTTTCAGCATGGTTCGGCGGCTTGGGCACATCATTTCTTAGAAATATAACTTGAGCGCCAGTTGCAGGTTGCGTTCGTTGCGGGCGCTGGTAATCCGACCCGCCGTGCCTGAACTGATGTCACCGTCCGGCTGGTTGAACTGGGGGTGATTGAAAGCGTTAAATCCTTCGGCGCGAAATTGAAGGTAAGTCCGCTCCGTGAAATGAAAGTTCTTCAACAGCGAGAGATCCCAGTTGGCGAAACCCGGCCCTCGCAGCGTGTGACGCCCGACATCGCCATAGGTGAAGGGAGCCGGTTTGGCAAAAGCGCTCACGTTAAACCAGTTTTGAATTGTCTGATTGGCCACATCCGGTGAGCCGGTAACGTTGGGCCGATTGCCGCCCACATCCACGTTAGCCAGATTGCCGTCGTAAGTCACCGTGAAAGGCACGCCGGATTGAAAACTGGCGATGGTGGCAACCTGCCAACCGCCCAGTATGATGTCCGCCGGCACCGGCAATTGAGAGCCGAAGAGCCGTCCGCGTCCTACCGGCAGTTCATAGGAAAGGCTGGTGACGGAACGATAGGTGATGTCGCTCGCGCCCGGCGCTCTTTCCAAAGCCTGATTTGTGGGGTTGTTCCCGGTGTACGCGTCGAGGCTGTCGCTCAAATCATCAATGAGCTTCGACCAAGTAAAAGAAGACAGCAGCGTCAGACCGGCGGAGTAGCGCTTTTCCAGGCTGATCTGGAGCGCATGATAGCTGGAATTTCCGGCATCCGTATAAAGATCACCGGTTCCGTATTGCGGGTATTGCCGCCGCAGGTTCTGCGCTCCGGGGCCAGGCAGGGCGTAGTTGTAAGGAAGGTTTTGCTCAAGACGAGTTCCTTTGTTGCCGACATAAGCAACTTGCAGGGCGAGCGTCGGGACGAGTTCCCGCTGCACGGAGAAGTTCCACTGTTGGTTGTAGGGCGGCCGGATCAAAAAATCAAGGGAGGAAAGATCCGCGCCTCCCGTGAAGGGAACGTTGAAGAGATTTTGAGTGGTGAAAGCAGGCGCGCCCGTACCGTTGTTCATACGAAAGTTGTTTAGAAATTGGTCCTGTATGAAAGGCACGTTGACAATGCCGTTAGTGACATCGTTATTGCCGCGTGAAAGCAGGTAGAAGATGCCGTAAGCGCCGCGAACCACCGTGCGGTCATCATTGAAGGGCCGGAAAGCGAACCCGATCCGGGGAGCGAAATTTTTATGGCTAATCGTCTGAATGTTGTTATCGATGTTGGCCTGTTTGGTAGTGATGATGTTGGCGGCGTTAGTCGTATAGGAGAAAGGCGCAATCTGCTGCGTCGTCAAATTGATCGCTCCGTTCTTGTAAGTTGAAACAATCCACTTGCCCGTGCTGAACACGAAATTCGAGTTCTGGCCCAAGTCCTGGCTGGGGGCCGAACCGAGATCATAACGGAGGCCAAGATTCAGCGTCAGCTTGGAGCTGACTTTGAAATCGTCCTGCACGAAGAGAGGGTAATCGAAGTTGGTCTGGCCGAACTGATTGCGCGGAAAGTCGCGGATGCCGCCGCTGGGATACCCAAGCAGGTAATCAGCCAAGGCGTTTCCCGAAAACTGTCCGCTGAAATTGAACTGGCCGCGCGACCAGGCCGCGTTGGTGGAGGTCAGGTGAAAATGCCGGACATCTATTCCCGCCTTGATGGAATGCCGCCCCTTATTCCAGGTGACAAAATCCGTGTATTCATACATATTGGTCGGATTGATAATCGGGCTGAATGCGGTCCCATTCGTGAAAGCGGTGTATCCACTCACCCCGATGGTCGGAAAACCGGGAAAATTCGCGGTAGTCTGGTCAAAGCCGAGAATTCCCGACTGCACCGTATAGTTGGTTCCCAACCCCGCGGGAATCCGGGCGGAGTAGAGCCGGCCATACCCGACGCGCGCCTCATTCAAAAGGCTCGACGAGAAAAGGTGCGTAAAACTCGCCACGGCGTTTTTAGTGTTGATGGTCTGATTGAGAGCGCCGCTGGTGGGCAAACTGCCTGGATTTTCGGAACGGAAGTTATCCTGCGAGTACCGGGCGAAAAAATTGTTCTTCTCGCCGGGCGTCCAATCCACCCGCACGTTTCCCTGATCTTCATTCAGGCTGGCGCCGGTATTGAAATTGTACTGGCCGAGGCTGGTATTCGGGAACGGAACAAATTTAAGAAAGTAATTGGCGATCGGGTCGATGCGGTTCGAGGGAATCTGGTTATTTGCAAACGGCAGATTGGTTGTTGGATCGATAATTTGCGTTTTCACGGAAGAGAAATTGCCGCTGCGGAGATCCTGTGAAGGAACGTTCGCCTGGGTTGTGCCGGGCTGCTTCAATCTCGTCCCTTCGTAGTTGAAGAAATAAAACAGCTTATTTTTCCGAATCGGGCCGCCCACGGCTCCTCCGAACTGGTTCCGGCGCAGCGGCGGCAGTGTGGTGGCGAAATAGTTCTTGGCATCAAGGACATCATTGCGGAAGAACTCAAACAGCGTGCCGTGGATCTGATTGGTTCCACTTTTGGAACTCAGATTGATAACGGCCGAACCGCGCCCGTACTCCACCGAAAAGGAATTGGACTGTACCCGAAACTCCTGGATGAAATCGATGGAAGGACGAATCTGAACGCCGTCGAAAAGCTGGTCCTGGTTGGAGATGCCGTCAAACAGATATTCGGTCTTATCGCCCTGGCCGCCGCTGATCGAGACGGTGGAAGCGTTCGTTACTTCACCCGAGGTAGGGCCGCCGGGAATGGCATTGGTGAGGGCGCCGGGCGTGAGCGCCGCTAATTGAGTGAAGTCGCGGCCATTCAGCGGCAGATCGACAATTTTTTTATTATCAATCACTTGTCCTAGTGAAGAAGAATCGGTCTGAATCAGCGAGGGCTCCGTCGATACTTCCACGGTTGATTTGACGTCGCCTGGCTGCAAGATTACATCCACGCGGGCTTGCTGGGCTACTTGGAGAACTACATTCGGCACTTCCGACTGTTTGAAGCCGCTTAATTCGGCTGTGAAGTTGTAAGTGCCGATAGGCAATAAGGTCACGGCATAGGAACCCTGATTATCTGTTTGTACAGTGCGTGTCAGGCCCGTGTTTTTATTGATTGCCGTGACTTTGGCGGCGGAAACGACCGCGCCGCTGGAGTCGCGCACCGTGCCGACCACCGAGGCGGTCGCTTGCGCGTGAAGCGAACACGCGCAAGGCAACGAGAGCGCAAGAGCAGCAATGAAGCGAGAGTAGCGGAGCACTGAATCCTTCCTTTTTACCTAACAGGTATTACCTGTAACATGTCTTTGGAAGCATGTCAATAAAAAATTGTTTTGACCCGCCTCATGCTACTCTTGGGCGGAAGACAGAGGCTCAGTATGCCGATTTTGGAACGTCCGGCCAAAACCAAAACTAGAACCACGGATGTGAAGGAAATGCTGCTTGACTGGATACGGCAAGGAAAGTTCCCGCCGGGGAGTGTTCTTCCGTCCGTGCCGGAACTAGTCAGTCGTTTGGGGGTCAGCCGGACCGTGGTGCGCGAGGCGCTTCAATCCTTGGTCGGAATGAATTTCGTGGAGATGCGGCCCGGCTTGGGATCTTACGTGAAATCCGTGCCGCCGGATCTGATCGTGAACGCCGATGTGATGGCTGCTTTGATTGATATCGACACGCTGATCAAGGTGGCGATTGCCCGCAAGGCGATCGAGGGCGCGGTGGCAAGGCTGGCAGTCATCCAGGCGGTTCCTGACGATTTCGACGAAATAGAGTCGATTCTTGAAAAAATACACCGCCTTGCGCGGAAAAACCAGCCGATGTACTCTCTGACTCCTGAGTTTCACGTGGCTGTCGCTAGGGCGACGCATAATGATGTTCTGATCGGCGTCGTTTCCTCATTCAACTCTTTAATGGTGACCGCTGGAGAGGTGATTGAACGGGAGAGAATCGGTTACGAGTACCGGGCCGGCGAGTACAAATCTCATCGCGAACTGTTGGATGTGCTGCTGACAAGAGATCCTGTTCGAGCGCAGATCGCCATGGAAGAGCATATTCAGATCACCATTGACGTGCTCCAACGTGTTCAATCACATGCGGGTAAGCTATCGCCTCTTGACAAAGCGATACAGACATACCGATAATACCTGTTCATGGCCGTTAAACATCTGTATCGGACATTAACATGGCCGGAAGCGCGGGAGCGGGCGCGGCAGGGCACCGTTATCGTCATACCTGTCGCAGCGATTGAACAGCACGGACATCATCTGCCCGTTGACGTGGACAATGTGCTGGTGGAGCATATGACGGAAGAAGCGGCGTTGCGGTCTGAAGGCGCAATTCTGACTGCGCCCATGATCCACTACGGCTTTAACGAACACAATATGGGTTTTCCCGGCACGATCTCTGTCCGGGAGTACGTGTTCACGGATTACTGCTACGACGTGGCTCACTCGTTTGTGCGGCAAGGCTTCGACCGGATTGTTTTCATCAATGGTCACGGGAGCAATCAGATGCTGTGCAATCTTGCTGCGCGGCGTATTGTCAATACCACGTCGGCGCTGGCTGCCGCCGCAGCCCATTGGGCGCTGGCTAAGGAAGCAGTGGACGAGCGACGCGAATCGGAATATCCGGGCGGCATGGCGCACGGCTGTGAGTTCGAGACGGCGATTTACCAATACCTGAAACCGGAGTTAGTCAAAATGGATTTGGCGGTGGAGCGCGAAACACCCTCAAAATTGAACCGCTTTATTTATGATGATTTGTTTGGTTCCGGCCCGGTTCACTTTGTAAATCGCTGGAGTCGGGTAACGGAAAGCGGCATTGAGGGAGACCCGCGTTTGGCAACCCCGGAGAAAGGCAAGGCTTTCGCGGAGACCTCAATTAGAAATTTAATTGAGTTCTGCCGCTTATTCCGCGAACTGAAAACTCCGCCTGATCGCGATTTTAATCACCGCGCTTGAGCCTCCGGATGCAGATTTCCCAGCGCGTACACCTGATTGCGAGCGGATATGCTGGTTGCTCCCTGACGCACGGCAATGACTGCAACGCTTATGCCGTGCGCTGCGGTAACTCTTATCTGCTGATTGATTCGGGCGTGGGCGTTTTTACGGAAGCGGTGATACAGGAACTGCACCGCGATGGCATCACAAGGGTAAACATGCAGGGCCTGCTGATCACTCACGCGCACCTCGATCACTCGGGCGGGGCATCCCGTTTGCATCGTGAATTTGATGTTCCGGTAGTTGCTTCGCGTGAAGCCGCCGCCGCGCTGGAGCAGGCTGACGAAGAGGCAATCAGTCTTCTTGCCGCGAAACAGGCAGGCATTTACGATTCTGGTTTTTGCCTGAACGCCTGTCCCGTGGCAAGAAAATTAACTGGCGGAGAGGAATGGCTGGCGGGCGATTGCCGCGTAACCGCCTTGCGGACGCCGGGACATTCACGCGACATGATCACCTATCTCGTGCAAGCGCCTGATGAACTGCTCGCGTTTCCCGGCGACACGGTGTTTCACGGCGGCAAAATTTTGATTTCCGATACGTGGGACTGCGAACCTGCCGCTTACGCGGACAGCTTAAGGAGCCTGGCCACTTATCCGATTGACGGTTTGTATCCCGGTCATTCGATCTGGTCGGTTCGCGAAGGGCGCAAACAAATCCGGCAAAGCTTGGATTATGTGAACCGTTTGCTGCTGCCGCCCAATCTGCTGTGAGAAGCCGATGACGAAACTTGCGATTTGCGGCCTAGGCAACATCGGCCAAGTTCACCTCCAGAACCTGCGATCCCTCCGTGGATGCGAAATCTCCGGAATATTCGACCTGCGCGCCGAAGTGCTGGAACGCCACGCGAAAATCTATGGCGTACGAACCTATGGCAGCGTGAATGAGTTGCTCCATGATGAGGACTCCGACGCCGTGGTCATCGCGACGCCAACTGCTTCGCACCGGGAGTTAACGCTGGCGGCGCTGGCTTGCGGCAAACATGTTTTCCTGGAAAAGCCGTTGGCCGGAACGCTTGAGGATGCGCAGGCGATTGTTGAAGCGGCGAGCGTCAGTGACCGTTGCGTGCAAGTGGGTTTTTGTGAGCGCTTCAACCCGCAATACATGGAAGCCAAGCGCGCGATCCTGACGGGAGCGCTAGGCAGCGTGCGAGCGATCTATTCATCCCGCATTGCTCCCTACGCCTTATCCGATCCTTCCTGGGAACTCGGCGTTCTCGATACGGCGGTACACAATTTTGATCTCATTTTGTGGCTGATGGGCCGCGTTCCTGTAAAAATTCAATCACGCGGCGTACAGCTCTATGCCGAGTCGGCTATTCCGCACACGGCCACCACGACTTTGCAATTCGCCGCTGGCGAGCTCGCGACAGACCAAATCACTTGGCTTCGCGACGGCTCGCACCCGCTTAGTCAATGTGCCCGGTCCCGCATGTCGATTCTCGGCAGCCGAGGAAGCTTTGAAATCGACTTGAGCGGGCGACCTTCGTCTTTGCTGACCGCCGACCGGTACAGAATGATTGATACCGTGATCCTCGGCGCGCCGGAATACTATAGCTGCCTAAAACTGCAGCTTGAAGGATTTTTGCGCTCGATGGAAGAAGGAGAACCCGTGCTGGCATCTCCAGCGGAGGCGTTGCTTACTGAAAAGGTAGCTATAGCCGCTCATCAATCGCTCCTGAGCGGCGGACAGGAGATAACGCTCTCATGAAGTGGCAAAAGGGCTGGCAGAGTTGGGAGCCTGTGCCGGGCGTTCAACTCGACGTGTTCTGCGCGGGAGGGCGTGAGGACGGGAAAACGGCTGTGATTACCGCTGGAGTTCACGGTGATGAGTATGAAGGTCCTGCTGCGGTAATACAGTTGACGCGGCAATTGATGGAACGTAGCTTGTCCGGAATGATAGTGGCAATTCCCGTTGCCAATCCCCCTGCTTTTGCGGCTGGTACCCGGACCAATCCGGAAGATGGATTGAACCTCGCCCGTTGCTTTCCAGGTCATGCCGGTGGTAAACCTACGGAACGTCTGGCGGCGGCTCTCTTTGAGCATTTAGGGCGACACGCTGATTACCTGATTGATCTGCACAGCGGCGGCGTCGAGTACCAGTTCGTGCCATTGGCGGGTTTTTATGGTCCCCCTGAGGAAGCCAATCCCTCCTATCGGGCCGCTCGTTGTTTCGGCCTGCCGTATCTGTGGCAATTACCGGCCACGCCCGGCGTGCTTTCACATGAAGTTTTCAAGCGCGGCGGCGTCGCAATTGGGAATGAGTACCTGGGCGCGGGCAGATTATCGAATCTGGGGGCCAGGAAGTATTGCGAAGGCATCCTGCGTTGCTTGGCGCACTGGGGATTGAGCGCGGAGGAGTTTTCCGTCACCTCCGGCCAGAAGATTTTGATTGGCGATTGGCGGTTGGCCGCCCAGTCTGGTCTCTTCACATCGTATGTGGAATTGGGCGAAGAAGTCCGAGCAGGAACGCAGGTCGGCTCCATCTCTGATCCGCGCGGAAGGATTCTGGAGAAATTAATCGCAACTCACGATGGCCGAATCGCGGCGCTGAGAAGTAAAGCTTATATCCAGGAAGGGAATTGGGCTGTTCTCGTGGCGGAAAGTCAAGATGTCTGAGTGCTGGCTTCAGTGTGACGCGTGCGGCTCTCGTCATGAGTTGGCGGCCCGGTTTTTCGGATGTCCCGCGTGCCGGGATAGCGGCAAACGTAGGCCTTTGGAAATGCGCTACAGTGCGCCTTTTATCAATTCGGCGCCCGGCGAAGCGGGCATTTGGCGCTGGAAAACATTGCTGCCGCCGATGGCGCCGGAAAATCGCCTCTCGCTGGGAGAAGGGTCTACTTCGCTGTTGCCCGTCAGGGCTGAGAATCGTGGTCCTCGACTCTATATAA
>CAXUBB010000130.1:8941-11979 GCA_964249105.1 uncultured Bryobacteraceae bacterium
AAAAATGAAACCAGCAATCCGACTTGGTCATGGAAAGATCGGCCCAACAGCGTATCTGTTTCAGTGGCCCGGCAGTTTGGGTTCCGGCAAGTAGTAGCGAAGAGCACCGGCAATCATGGGAACGCGGTGGCCGCTTACGCCACGGTGGGCGGTCTTTCGAGCGTGATCTTCTGCCATGAACAAGCGCCCGTTTTGCAATTAGCGTTAATGCAAGGCTACGGAGCGCGGGTGTTGCGCGGCGCAGAGCAGGATGAAGCTGTGCTGAAAATGATTACCGATCACGAGTATTTTCCTTGCACCATTCTGTGTCCGCGAGCCGGTTACACCAATCCTTTTGGCGTGGAAGGCTTCAAGACAATTGCTTTTGAGATTTGCGAAGCGCTGAACTGGTCGGCGCCGGACCGGGTGTTCGTGCCGGTGGGCAGCGGTGACGGAATCTATGGCGTGTGGAAAGGGTTTCGTGAACTGGCCGAGCGCCGCCAAATTAGCCAAACGCCGCGCATGACCGGATGCCAGGCGGCTGGCGCTGACTCGGCCTACCGTGCTTGGCGGCGCAACTCACGCATGGCGGAAGAGCTTTCTTCCATCTCCACGGCGGCTTTGTCAGTGGGTGAGTTGGTGACGGGCGATCATGCGCTGCGGGCGGTCTACGAGTCGGAAGGATCGATGATGATCAGTTCCGAAGAAGAAATTCAAAGCGCGTTTCGGCGGCTGCAACGAAAGGGCCTGGCGCTGGAACCATCTTCGGCTTTGGCTTTTGCTTGCGCGGAAGAAGCCATGAAAGAAACTGCCGATGGCGAGACTTGGGTAGTGATTGGATCAGGCGCTGCCGTGAAATGGCCGGACACTCTGCTACGGGACTATAACCCGCCTCCCAACGAATGATTTTCGCCGCTCTGGAGATCTTCGAAAGTACTAACGCTCTTCATTAATCGCCAGTCGTTTTCGTAGCGCTAACCGCAGAGCCAGGTACAGCAGCAATCCTGCCGGGCCAAAAAAGAACGTAAGCAAGAGGCAGGGCACGACAGCCAAATGCGGAATTTGGTGCGCCAGGGCGTCTCGCGCCTGCCAGCTTCCGACAAATAAATCGAACGCCAGATAATGCACCCATCCCGCCAGCAACAGCCAGGGATTAGAGAACAACGCCGCTACTCCGGCTAGGCTGTTGAAATTGCCGCTGCTCCCGCCCCAATGCGTGAGTAGTAAAGCCGAGTAGATTACCGCGAACAGCAACGGCAGCAGCACGGCGGTCACAATGCTCGAAGCCCACCGTTTCCACCCGAAAAGAACAAGCGCCAGCCATCCAAGAGAAGCGAGCATATTGCAAATCCGGAAAATCTTGTCCGCTGTCATGATTTAGATCACACTTGCCGCGCTCGGCATCGTTCTTCCGCTGAATCTAGCGGCCAGCCATGCCGCAACCGTTAAAAGCAGCCACCCGGCCCAGACCGCGAACGTCAGGCCGTCGGGATCAAGGATTGATTGGCCGCGCAGGGCTTGCAGAGCGAGGGAAGCAACGAAAAGGAAGTAGCTTGTAGCTGTAACGACCACCAGCCCTGTCCGAGCGTCATTCCGTTTACGGATGATGAACCAGTACAACAAAGGAATCACCTGCATCCCATGCAGGCCGAAGAAGTGCGGAATCCGCAGATCGCCGTGTCTGCTGCTCCAGCCAAGCCCAAGCAGACCCGTCCCGCCGTCCGCCGCTCCCACTGTATGCGATCCGTAATGAACCATCATGCCCCCGGCGATGGAACCAATCACGGTAATGAGCATTCCAAGCCGCAAGGACCAGCCCCAAGCCCGATCGGCAAATGGCTGCCGAAACAGCGCAATGCAAATTCCCACGCTCGCCAGCCAAAGAATCAGAATCGATAGACCCATGACTCCAAACAGCGCTGTGTCCAGAAGCGTAGCAAAATTAAAATGGCTCGTCGTTCCTCGCGCCGCCTGTAAATCAATAATGACGATCTCGATGATTCCCATCAATGCCGTAATAATTCCCAGCCGTCGCACAAAACGGCGCTGGACTGTAATGTGCTGAAACATCCACGCCAGCGTTCCCGCATAGATGGCCATCGAGAGAGCAAACTTGGCCGGTTTAAGCCACAGTGCGGTTCCGGTGACGATTCTTGAGTCAAGGAAAATTCCCGCAACCGACAGTGCGAATACGGGGAGCATTACGATACATAGGGCCGTTAATGCTTTGCTTCCGTTCCAGCATCTTCTAAACTGTTCCATAGGAGTTGACTATGTCAACATAGTAAGCCGAAATGTTGACGATGTCAACAAAAATCGGATTGCCGCTTTTTGAAGGAGAAATTGTGCCTACTGCCTCCAAACGCCCTTATCACCACGGAAATTTGCGCGAATTAATTATCAACGAAAGTCTTGCCTTAATCTCCGAAAACGGCGTTCGAGCCCTCACCTTGCGTGAAATTGGATCTCGTCTTGGAGTTTCCCGCATGGCTCCTTATCGTCATTTCGCCGACAAAGCGGCCCTGCTCGCCGCCATCAGCGCCTCCGGCTTCCAACAGTTTGCCGATGCTCTCGAAGACGCCCGCCGCAATGGGGGTGAAAATTTTAAGGCCCGTGGCGAAGCCCTGGCGGTCGCCTACGTGCGCTTTGCCACGGAACATCGCGCCCATTTCGAAGTTATGTTCGGCGGCGGCGGCGAACCGCAATACTTGGATGCCGTCGGCGCAGCCGAAGCAAAGCGTTCTTTTTCGGTCCTCGAAGAAACCATTCGCGAAGGCCAGAAAACAGGTGAAGTGAGGGAGGGAGACTCGGTTGCTCTTGCACGGGTGTTATGGGCTTTAGTCCATGGAATCAGCGCGCTTGATCTCGATCAAAAGCCAAAGCATGGAAACTGGAAAGCTCCTTTTACACGCTTCTGCGCGGACGTGCTGCAATTCGGCTTAGAACCCAAGAGGGCTGAAAAAATTGGAAAAAAGTGAGGGGTGGCGGGGACGACGGGGCTCGAACCCGCGACCTCCGACGTGACAGGCCGGCGTTCTAACCAACTGAACTACGTCCCC
>CAXUBB010000131.1:0-11941 GCA_964249105.1 uncultured Bryobacteraceae bacterium
CTCTGATAATCGACTTTGAAGCCGGAGTTGTTCTCTCTAAGCCGCGATGTGCGCACGCCATTGTAATAGCCGAGACTCGGATTGAAGCTGGTGATTCCGGCATTGGGCAATGGAATTTGACTCACGAGGCTCTGCAGACGGGAGTCAACCGTTGATCGGAATGCGGGGCTCGGAACAAGAACGAAGTTGTAGACAACGGGGCTTGATTGCTGGATTCCCTCATAATTGGCGAAGAAAAACAACCGGTTTTTTAAGACCGGCCCAGCAATGCTTCCCCCAAATTGGTTGATATGAAGAGGCGAATTGACGTGCGTGAAATAACTCGGGGAAGCGTTCAGATGTGTGTTGCGAAAATACTCGAACAGGTCGCCGTGGAACTGATTCGTTCCCGACTTGGTGACCAAGTTGAAGATTGACCCGTTCGATTGCCCGTATTCCGCGCTATAGTTACCGGTGACAATCTGTAACTCCTGGATCGCGTCTACGCTGCCGCGATCCAGGCGCTGGCTTGAATTGTAGGCCGGTCCCACGAAATCGGAATCAACTTGACTGGCATCTGTTCCATCGATCTCGATTCGGATGGCGGACTCGAACCAATTGGAACTGCCGCCGTTTGCCTGTAGGACGCCGAAGTTCACGACGCCGGGAGCCAGACTGAGCAGGTTTGCATAGCTGTGGTTAGCGAGCGGCACACTATTTACCTTCTCTGTCCCTACTGTGTTGCCGGTGTTCGAACTGGCGGTTTCAATCAGCGGCACCGCACTGTTTACCGTGACGTTCTCGCTCACCGCACCGGGTTCAAGCGTAAAATCGACCCTCCTTCGATCACCGACCGAGATGTGAACCCTGTTAACCACCAGCGTCTTGAAGCCGGACGCTGAAGCGGTGATCTTGTAATCGCCGAGGGGTAACACGGGAGCATCGAAAGTGCTGGCTGCGCCGCTCGTCAGCGTTGTTGTCGCGCCAGTCAGAATGTTCTGAATAACGATCTGAGCGCCTGGAAAGACTGCGCCGCTTGCATCGGTGATTGTTCCAATAATTTCACCTGTCTCCAATTGCGCAAGACATTGCCAACTGAATGGCAATACAAGCATCCCTAGCGCAAGCAACAGTCTGGCAGCTTGAAACAAGGAAGAGACCGAAGAAGCAGACCGATGCACCTGGATCGCAATCTGCTGCATGGAGACCAACTTAGCCATACCCCGAAGTACCTTTCTACACGGAACGGAACTCTAGGCTCCCGCTTTCGACGAGTAAGCAAGAGCTCCCGCCAGCCTGTCTCTGAAACCTTTCAAAAGAATTGAAGCATAACGTCGAAAGCGTGTCAAGAAAATTCTGATTGCGCAACTGGGGAGGGCTTACTATTGCCTCGAAGGCTGAGACATACCTGTATATGACGCCGTCGACTCACGCACGATGAATGTGGGTGGAATCCTCGTTACAAACGGCTTCTTTGTTACTTTCCCTTCTATTCGATCCATCAGCAAAGCGGCGCCGCGGCTGCCGATTTAATAGCCCGGTTGCGCCACGACGGTCAGCCGCGGATGGAACGATTGATCGATTACTAAATCGTCAAAGGTAGCCAGCGCGACGTCTTGCGGACATCGGACCTTCATCTCTTCGAATGCCTGCAGCACACCGAGCGTCATTACGCCGTTGCAGACTAAGATTGCAGAAGGCCGCGTGCGCTTGAGCAGAATCTCTTTCCCCAGCCGGTAACCGGCTTCCCGCCGAAAATCGCCTTCGAAGACAAGCTCACGAGACGCCGGAATACCGCATTCTTCGAGGGCAAGTTCGTATCCCCGAAGCCGCTCCTGTGCAGTCTGCAACCCCAACGAGCCGGTTATGATTGCGATGCTCCGGTACCCGACA
This sequence comes from uncultured Bryobacteraceae bacterium, assembly GCA_964249105.1. Taxonomy (GTDB): domain Bacteria; phylum Acidobacteriota; class Terriglobia; order Bryobacterales; family Bryobacteraceae; genus Bog-105. The sequence continues at coordinate 1,873 of CAXUBB010000131.1, forward strand.
CGAACCAAATAGCGAACGCATTCCTCGGCGCCGCGCACGTTATCGAGCAAAACGCAGTCGAGTTTCACGCCGGGCACGCACCTGTCCAGGCAAACGATGGGGATGCCGCTCTCGATGACTCCGCGGATGTGTGTCTTGTCCGCACCCGGCGCACAAGCCAGCAGAATCCCGTCAACACGGCGGGAGCGGAGCATGGAAAGCACGCGCCGCTCCCGGTCGCCCTGCTCATCTGTGTTGGCCGTCACCAGCAGATATCCGCGACTGAAAGCTTGATCTTCAGCGCCTCGAATGATCTCCGGGAAGAATGGGTTGGTAATGTCCGGAAGCACCATGCCCAGCATGTAAGTCTGGTTGACTTTCAAGCTGCGCGCTATCTCGTTCGGGTGATAATCCAACTCTCGAATCGCCGTCTCCACACGTTCCCGGAGAGCAGCGCTGACTCGGGCAGTGCCCCTCAGAACGTTCGAGACCGTGCCTATCGATACTTGCGCCCGTTTGGCTACTTCGATGATAGTGGCCATTACTCGAAAGTGCCAGCGTGAAAAGCGAGACGAACTCCCACATAGAGATTTTCTCTCAAGCAGACAGTTTCGATCAACAAAATTTTGAAAGGATTCAGTTTTATGGCACAATCAAGTGGAATTTATGCCACGCGTGTTTGGAAACACCATGATGCGGGAAGTCGCTCTTGCGACCAACGGTGACCTGCGACAATCCGCGAATGAAGTTTGCTGGTCCGCGCTCGGGCTCGATCCGGCCGCAACTTCGTCGAAGTTTCGTTTTGGCCAACTTGCTTCCAATGCGGAAGACATAGAACACATACTCCGATATTGTGCGACATTGACAGCCGTAGCAGAGCTTAAGACTTCATGACGATTAACTCTCATGTAGTAAAAAGCACGGTAGTAGGTGCCCTCGGCGGCCTTCTCTTCGGATTCGATACGGCCGTAATCTCCGGCACAACGCACGCGTTAACGCTCCAGTATCATCTTTCACCTGCGTTGCTCGGCGTTACCGTCTCAAGCGCATTGATCGGCACCGTCGTCGCCGCAATGACGGCCAGCGTTCCAGGGCAAAGGTTTGGACGTAGGGACAGTCTTCGCATGATGGCCATCTTCTACGCGGTTTCCGCCCTGGGCTGCGCACTGGCCTGGAACTGGTCGGCTCTGATATTTTTCCGCTTCGTCGGCGGTCTGGGCATCGATGGTTCCTCCGTTCTGGCACCTATGTACATCGCCGAGATTGCGCCGCCTGCATGGCGCGGGAGGCTCGTTGGTTTTTTTCAGGTCAACATTGTCATTGGAATTCTGCTCGCGTATGTCTCGAACTTTCTTATTGGCAGCTTGCATTTGGGCGCTACCGAATGGCGTTGGATGCTTGGGGTCTCCGGAATACCGGCGGCTTTGTTCCTGATCATGTTATTTTTCATTCCCCGTAGTCCCCGATGGCTCGCTATGCAATCGAGACTGCCGGAAGCTTCGGCCGTTCTTCGGCAGATCGGTGTTCCCCGTCCCGAGGAGGAACTGAATGAGATCACGGCGGCCATTCACCTGCAGAGGTCCGCCTCAGCGGTTCGCGTGTTTTCTCGGCAATACCGGTTACCTGTTTTTATCGCTTTAACCGTTGGCATGTTCTGCCAACTTTCGGGCATCAATGCTATCCTCTACTACCTGAATGACATTTTTGAGCTTGCAGGAGCGACAAAGGTCTCCGGGGATTTGCAAGCTGTAGCCGTGGGCGCTATGAATCTCATCGCCACTCTAGGCGCTATGTCGGTGATTGATAAGTTTGGCCGCAAGAAATTGCTTTTGGTCGGAACAGTTGGACTGGCGATCTGCCTGGCGATGATCTCGATCTTATTCGTAACGCATAACCACATGAGCTGGCTGGTTTGGTTACTGATGCTCTATATCGCATTTTTCGCCATATCGCAAGGCGCAGTGGTCTGGGTGTATCCCGGCGAAGTCTTTCCAACTCGTGCGCGAGCCAAGGGACAGAGTCTAGGTAGCTCTGCGCATTGGATAACCAATGCTGCCATCTCTCTTGTCTTCCCCGTCCTAGCCAGGTCGTCGGGGGCGTATCCCTTTATATTCTTCGCCGCTATGATGGTGATCGATTTCTTCCTGGTTCTCTTCTACTATCCCGAAACAAGTGGCGTTTCCCTGGAGCAAATGCAGTATCATCTCGGCATTGAGTGATCCAGGTGTCAATAGGGAGTATGCAAAGTTGTGGGATGTTTAGGCTGCGGTGGCGAGTTCCACCAATTCCACGAGAGTTGTCGCGCAATATTTAAATCGCGGACGGAGCCGAACGTGTTTTCAATAGGTTCCTACAATTTTAATCCAATCGTCACACCGCTTAAGCCGTGGACTGTTGTACTAAAACTGCGGACGAACTGACTGGCAAAGTTTGTCCTCAAACAACTGCCTTTACCGAGCGAGTGAGAAGAACGGTTTGCGCTGGCGGCGAGGACCAAAGTATTGCCGCACTTCGTCAAAGCGGAGCAGAAGCGTTGCGCCGAGGGGAAAGCACCAAAACCTAATACGGGAATAATACCGTTGTTTAATGCCGCGATGGTCCTGCTTGATCCGGCGATTGAGGTAGGCATTGTCACAATGTTCCACGTTGCTGCCCAGGATTTTCCGAACGGCACGCGGGTAGGAGTCATGTCCATCGGTGATGACCTGCTCCGCAGCCTGTTCGGCCACAGCCAGAGCATTCCGGAAGAATCGTTGTGCCGCTGCCATATCGCGGGTGACACTAGCTCCGGCGTCCGTTGAAAATGTTCCGTTGTTCGGAAACATTGTTGCCGGTTCCGTTTCCGCCCGTCACTGGTGTGGGGAGACTCTGTTGCTTGGATTGCGGCAAAACAGTTTGGTAATGAAGCCTTATAGGGAGTTGCCGAGTGACGAGTTCTCTCGTATGTTCGTTGGCGATCGAGATTCTCGGGGCGATGTAAAAAGTGTCCTCCGCTTTCTATGGCTGTTGGGCGCATTTTGCCTTCTCGCTCGCGCCGACGCAGCCTATCGATTCAATATCTGGACCGCCGATGACGGCTTGCCGCAGAACGTCATCACCGGTATCACGCAGACTTCTGACGGCTATCTTTGGATTGCGACTTTCAATGGATTAGCCCGCTGCGACGGAGTGCGGTTTGCCATTTTCGACAAAGGTAACTCTCCTGCAATCAGCTCGAATCGATTGACCTCGCTCTACGCCGGCCGTAACAGTGATCTCTGGCTTGGCACGGGATGAGGTGATGTGATCCGCTACCATGAAGCATTTTATTCGTTGCACCGGCAGTCAAGGACCCCTGGCCAGTCCGCCGGGGGTATTACAACAGACGGCGCCGGCGATATCCTGTTTATGGTGCCCTCTATCCTGGCCTAACGGGAAAGCGCGAAAGAAACATTCATTCCTTTTTACTTAAAGAGCTCGCCGATTTCCTATAAGATGATGCTCTGGGAGGGCGAAGGATTGTGGGCCGCCGATGCGCACGGCTTTGAATGCTATATCGGTGGTCATACTTTTCTTTATCCACTGCCCTCCTGTCTTCCAGCGGCATCGATCTGGGGTGCCGCTCGCGACCAGGAAGGAACCATTTGGCTTGAAACCCAAGAGGGCAGGCACGCCAGAATTGTTGGAGGGCGAATCCAACTTCTGCCGGGGAAAGAGTTGAAGCCGTTAGCCACTGTTTGCTACCGGGATCGCTCCGGGGATCTTTTACGATTTGAGGTCGGCTCTCATCTGGTTCGGGTGATGAATGGCGTAACAGCGTCTAATCAGGTAATCAATGTTTCATTTACCTCTTTGTTCGAAGACGAGGAAGGCGAGATCTTGCTCGGAACGCAAGGAAAAAGATTGTTTCGACTGCAAAAACGGTTTATCCGAGTCTATACAAGGCAGCAGGACCTCATCGACAACAACGTTTACCCAATTTATCAGGATCATGAAGGGGCTGTCTGGATCGGCACCTGGCCCTCCGGCCTGAGCCGGTATCAGAATGCAAAGTTCACAAACTACAAAGTTCGAAATGGCTTGCCCTCCCGCCTTGTTGCTGCCATCTCGGAAGACCGGGATGGACAGATCTGGGTAGCTGCCCATGACGGCCTGCGCGTCCGATCACAGGACCGCTTTGTCGAGCCGCTTGGTTTTATTTATCCAATGCACGCCATGATTCAAGCGATCTGCCAGGACCGCGCAGGCGTTTTGTGGGTGGGAACCACTGCCGGTTTGGTGCGTTACCAGAACGGATCATCCGAACTCATCACGGCACGCGACGGCTTAGCGGGAATTAACGTGCGCGTCCTGGTCGAAACCGCTTTCGGGAACCACTGGATCGGCGGCCACGGCGGCTTCACTCAGCTGCGAAACGGACAGTTTGCTCGTTGGACAATACGAAGCGGGCATGAGCTGTCCGACGACCGGACAGGTGCTGATCGCCGGCGGCTTCGGCGCCAACGGGCAAGTTTTCTCGGTCGTCGGTTATAACGGCGATGTGGACGGCGGCAACGCGTTTAACGAGATAGATCTCTTCACGCCGGATAGTGGAACGGGTGGAACGTTCAGCCCGCTCCACCGCTCCAGACAGGTGTCCGCTGGGCGTCGGTCGTCTTGCAAGAAGACGGCAAGGTCGCTGTCATTGGCGGAGATAACACTCCGAACTTATTGAGCACGTTCGACCCGAACAGCCTCTCGTTCGTGGGCTCTTATGTGTTGGGTGAACAACGTGATTTTCCCACCGCGGTCCGACTCGAAGGGATTGGAACCGCCGACAAAGGAAAGATACTCATCGCGGGAGGCGTGATCCCGAATACGGGTCTCGCGAACGGTCAACTGATTGAGATGTACGATCCCACGACCCAAAGTTTGGATTATACCGGCACCACGAAACTGTCCGCCTCACGTCGTCAGAACACGATGACGCTCTATGGAAAATACGCCGGTTCGCTCCCGGCCACACGAGGCTGCCCCTAATCTGAGATTGTTTAATTCTATGCTGAAACGATTTATTCCCTGGTTTTTTGCTTTGATGACCGCCACGGCCTCCGCCGCTGACTTAACGATTCACCTACCTGTCGACGCTTCGGTTTCCCGCAAAACCGTGCGCTATCAATGCGACGCCAATGCCGTGAAGTTGGGCCTTTCCTCGGACGCCTTTCCGGTCGAGTACATCAACGGCGGCGGGAACAGTTTGGCGGTTGTGCCGATTGGGGGCAAACCCCTGATTTTCGTGACCGTCTCCTCCACTCCGGGGAGTGCGCTTGCAAGCTGCCATCCCGTGCCATAAAGATAATTAGAAAATAGATCAAAACATGGCGGAACCAATTCGCATTCTGCTGGCCGACGATCATCCTGTGGTGAGAAAAAGGCTCCGACTGAGCCTGGACGAAGATGCCGGGCTGAAAGTGATGGCGGAAGCCGATGATGGAGAGGCAGCGTTGGCCGTTATCCGGGAACTGCAACCCCATATGGCTGTCCTGGACATCGATATACCCAAGCTGGACGGCTTCGGGGTGGCACAGCCGCCATGCGCCTCACCGTGCTGGGGCAAATAAACAAAGGCATGCGAGAGCAGGAACTTGACAGCCTCGTGCAGAGTATCGAGAAGCAGCTAAAGAGCTGCGACCATCATCTCTGGAATGGCAACATTAGACCCGCTTTGGCACGGTCTCCCTGTAGATCCGAAACTCCTTGATTCTCCTTTCCGATCACCATAACGTCATTCCTTCTGAACCAGTTCTGAATGATCCAAATGACTCATTAGTGCGTTGGCGTAACGCTTATCACGCCCGACGCCTTGCCGTCGCCGTGATCGTTGTAAGCAACCACCGGAAAGTAATAAGTCGAGTTATTAGTCAGCGTTGTTACCTTGTACGCGGTCAGTTTTCCTACGTTCACTTCAGAAGTCAAATGATCCTTCGCTAATCCCGGGGTAATCGCATATGAAATAGTGCAGTAGCGGTCACGGTAGTTTGCCCTGGTTCATGATGTGTCTTTCTCATCGGAAGATCTGTCGTGAACGGTTTGCCGCTGCCTTTTCTGCTTTGTCCGACCCGCGCCGTCCCTATGCGCGACATCATAAGCGGCTGGATATTTTGGCCATTGCCTTTTGCGCCTGTCTGTGCGGAGCCGAAAGCTGGTGAGCGATCTGTGAACCACAGGTTTTCCCTCTGAGAGGAACAATGGTGCTGGCCAGTTTCTCAAAACGCTGTTTTCTGTCTCCTAACCGCCGCTGCCGTATCATCGGAACTGATCAATCTTGAATAAGCTTGTAACGGGTGGCCTCGCCCTCATTGTTCTTGGCGTGATCCCTTACGGGTCCATGTGGCTTTGGGTCGGTAGACAACAGCAGACTTGGCAACCGCTAAGTAGTCCCATTTCTCTGCACAAAGGGCAGCGGATATCCCCTGAATTCGAAACACGTGCCAGTACTGGCTATCAGCTCCTGGTCGAGATGGATCGCAGCCTCCCGTTTCAGCGCATGGAATGTCTACTCGGTTTAGCAGGTTGGGACAGCGAGAAAACGGGTGTAGGAGTTTCGGAGATCGACAACATTCGCTGGACAGTTCGGTCAGGCAACGTGGTGATTGCTACCGGATCGTCGCGGGACAGGCGTGCGGGAATCTACAGCGACACCATCTCTAAAATAATTGGGCCGTTCGAAGCGGAAAAGGGCCGGAGATATACCGTTCTGCTCGATGTTCTGGAAGATGCCAGTGAGTTGGACAGGACAAACCCGCGATTGGTCATCCAAACATTTCCGGGGTACTGGGAAGGCACAATCATTTTATGGCAGTTAACGGCTTACGCAGGAGTTGTAGTCGGGGGTGCCGTGCTACTTCTGCTACTGTTTGTGGTCGTAAGACGATGGTTGGTTCGCAGACGTATTTTGCAAGCGTGATTTGCAAACTTCAGCGTTGTGCCATGAAGGTGGCGATTTCGGACAATAGCCATAACTTCCATCGGTTTCGGAAGAAACCTTACGGCCGGCTGGTCTGAACGGCACGCTGCCGCTGTTTCCATTGATCCGGCAGCCAATCGGCTAGTTGACGGCGGGGAAGACCGGGCCGGTTCACGAGCAGTTGTGTGAGATAACGCTGCGGATCAATTTCATGTCGGCGGCAAGTGCTGGTCAGGCCGGCCAGGATCGCCGCCGTGCGCCCGCCGCGCGCGTTGCCCACAAAAAGGGAGTTTTTCCGTGTGAGAACCACGCGCTTCATCTCTCTTTCGGACACATTATTATCGATGGGCAAGGCTCCGTCCTGACAAAACACATTCAGTTCGTTCCATTGACTCAAGGCGTACTGGATGGCTTCGGCCATGGGATGTCGAGGCAGCAGTTGTTCTTTCCAGGCCAGCAAGCGCAGGCGTAGTTCGGCCAGCAGCGGCGCCGACTCTTTCTGGCGCAGGGCCAGGCGCTCCTCGGTCGTTGCATTCTGCGCTTGGCGCTCGATGCGATACAAGGCGCGCACGCGCTCGACCGCCTCGCGGGCGATTTCGGGGGCTGCCTTTTCCGACTCAATCAAGCGTCTTCGTAAATGCGCCCAGCAGCCGGCGCGTGTGATCTGATTGCCGGCCACCACGCCGTTGTAGCCGCCATAGGCATCCGCGAGGAGCACCTGATGGTAATCTTGCAAGAATCGCAGCGGACCGTCGCGGCTGCGATCCAGCGTAAAGTCGAACACGTTATAAGGCTGCGAAGCATCCCCGACATACACCCACATCCGCGCCTTCGCGGTTTTGCCTTTCTGCAGCAGCGGCAAGATGGTGTCATCCGTGGCGACCACATGGGAAGCGCGCACCCGCTCGGCCAGGAGTTGATACAACGGCTCCACGAGATCCGCCACATCTCGGCACCAGACCGACTGCGTGCCGCGTGAGATCGCGAACCCTTGCCTGGCAAAAACATCCTCTAATCGGTACAGCGGCAGGTAGGACGAGAACTTGCTGGTCACGATGTAGGCCAGCAAACCCGGCCCGGCTAGGCCCTTGTCGATGACCGTCTCCGGCTTCGCTACCGTCGTCATCTGCGGCGACTCGCCCTCTTGTTCGCAACGCGGGCAGGCGTACTTCTTGCGCAGGTGCTGCAGACGCTCGAAGCGGCCTGGGATGTACTCGATCTGCCAGCTTTCTTCTGCGCCGATCTCGTCCCGCTGCTGGCCGCAGCCGGCGCAAACCCGTTCGGTGGCGCTCAGCTCATAGACATGCGTCGTGACGGGAAGATCCTCAAAGCGGGCCAGATTTCGCCGCCCCGGACGTCGCTGGACACGCCGGAGTTCTTCCTTCGGCTCGGGAAACGGCTCGAGATCCTCCCCAGCGGCTGGCTTCTGGTCCAGCTCTTGGGAGAACTGCAGCAGTAGTTGCGCCAACTCGCCTGGGGTGCGCAGCCGATCGGCGCGCGGGCCATAGTACCACCGTTTGTAGCGCTCCAATTCGACCTGCACCCGCAGCAGTTCGGCTTCGAGCTGTGCCGTTTTGAGACGTTGTGCGGCGGCCTGTTGCCGGTACTGATCACGTTCCTGCCGCAGCGACTGCACCAGCGCGAGGAGCGCTTCGCGGTCCTCGGGCAGAGCCCCCTGTGAGACGTGGTCCGTCACTCCTGATTAGGCGTCCGCCGAGGAAACGGCGTTACCGGAAGGCGGTCTTTCGGTCTCGACTTTTGCAGCCGCTCTGTGGGGGCGCTGATAACGCGGCGTGCGCTTCAGCTTCGACAGATCAATGCCCTCTAACAGCATGGCCAACTCGCTGGCCTTCAACTCCACCGAGCGCGTGCCCGGCGCGAGTTTGGGTAGTTTGAACACGCCTGCCTCCAAGCGTTTGTACCAAAGAGCGAATTGGTGTCCATGATACCCCTTTTCACTATGTTGTTGATAAATCGAGAACGGCTTGGGCAGAAGTCGGTATCCCCGGGTCAGAGAAGAGGAGCGGTCTTCCCTTCGTCCGAAAAAGTGTGGCGGCCTGTTTTTGCAGTGTTTGCTTGTTGAGGACCCAGGGTCCAGCAGGAATCGGTCTCTCGGCTGTCACTTCTCCCCGTTCGATGGCCAGCCGTAAGGTGCGTTTGGTGACACCCACCAGGTGCGCCGCCTGCGACAGGTTCATCCACCCTTCTGCCGCTTGCCGCTCTGGATCATAGCAGTCGATTCCGTGATTGAAGCGAAGCGATGTCACGAGCGCTCGTGTCCAAAAATTGCCTCGCACCGTGCGGATTTTGGCCCGATTGAGAAAGCCGGCGATCCGTTCATCGTTGAGAATGCGGGAGAGAGTGCGTACCGCTTCTACGATGTTCTCGGGAACGCAGTGATTGTGCTGCCCGGGCCGTCTTCGCTTCAGTCGTAAGGGGGTGTGCACGCCCCCTTTCCAATGAATAAGCACCACGATCTCGCTTGTTGCTTCCTCGATATCAACGAGAACCTCGCGAACCAAAGCACGAAGCAACCGCTTTTTCGCTCGGAAATCGGTGTGGGGATCATTCCACAAGGTTTCCAGATCTCCCGCTAAATCCTCAAACTCTTCCCGTGTCCCGACCGGTAAGCTCTGCATCGACTTTGTTTCCGCTTCGATCCGCGCCTCGACCCGCTGCACCTCGAGGAGTGCCGCATTCCAGCGTCTTTCCAGTTCCTGCGTTACCAAGCGGTTTTCTGGGTCGCTGGCCTCATACTGCCGCTCCGCGCGATGGGCACGGTAGCGAGCTGCCTGCAGATCACGGGCGAGAGCATCCAACAAGCCGGCACGCTCCTGCTGGTACTGTTCAGCCGCCATCAGCGCCGCCTCGATCGCGGCGGGTTCGACCACACGAAGTAAGCAGGCCGCCACGGCGGCATCGAGTGGGGCTCCGTTGAAAGCAATACATCGAGATGCCTGGTTGTCTACTTGCGCTTGGGGACAAAGGTAGCGAATAACAGCATTGCTCGCACCCTTGTAGCATACCCGCAGTCGGCGCCCGCAACGGCGGCATCGCAACAGCCCGCCCAGCAGTGCGCTGCCACGCCGTGTGGCTCCCGGGGAGCCATCATCCAGGCGGTTGTCGGCAATCATCGTCTGGATGCGCTCAAACTCTTCCCCGCTG
>CAXUBB010000132.1:0-11664 GCA_964249105.1 uncultured Bryobacteraceae bacterium
CACCAAAGAAATTGCTGAAGATCTTCATATCAGCGCTCTAACAGTGGCAACTCATCGCAAACATATCTGCAAAAAGTTGAACGTTCACTCGACAGCAGAACTGGTCACGGCAGCAAACAGTTGTACATGCATGTCTGCATAACAGAGCCGGATGTTGCAGCAAGTCCAAAAATACCCTATAGAGGGTACATCGAGCTTTCTTAAATTCGATGTAGATTAGTTTTGTCTTTGTAGGAATTCAATCAATTAAGGAATAAGATGGTAACCTCAAACCGTTTTCTCCGTCTTGATTTCATAGCTAATCTGCTAGTAATTTGTTTGTGCTGCTACACGCTGATAACAATCTCAAACCACTTTTCCGCTCATAAGCCTACAACTTTTAATTCTCCACTACATGGAAAGCCTTTCCCTACAAAACTTTTGAATTGGTCAAAGGCGGAAAAAACTGTGGTTCTGGCTCTTCAAGCCGGTTGCCATTACTGTGTGGACAGTGCTCCATTTTACCGGAAACTTGCGACAGTTACTGCAGAACATGGAATTCAATTGACTGCTGTGAGTCCTCACTCGCCTTTAACTGCTGGAGCATTCCTCAATCGCATTGGATTATCACGTGTCGAGGTGCGTCAGGTTCAACTTCCAGCCATAGAAGTTAATGGAACACCAACACTCTTTATTGTCGATAAGAGTGGGAAAATTTTCGATGTATGGGTTGGTGAGCTTACCCAGCACGAAGAAGACGACGTTTTGAAAACCCTTCTTAAGTAGATTATATGCCTCTTTTACATTATCGCCCATCCATTTCAGTGATTCGGCTAGCTCTGGTCTGCTGTTTTTGTTTGCTGATTTTCACAAACTCTAACGATGTTTACGCTCAGCAAGATACGTCAGTCACATACTGTCCCACCAGTTGTCCTTATAGTTGTGACTCCTCTGAGAATGGTCCTTGTGGGTCCTCCGGGGCATTTGCGTCAGCAGATTACTGTTTGTATCCGAACACTGGTTGTTACGATGGGAATCCCGGCGCAGGTGGATGTTGCTGTAATCAATCTCCAATCATTGTCGATACAACCGGAGAGGGATTTCACTTTAGTCGCCCGACTGATGGTGTGCATTTTCAAGTCGGGCCTAGTCCCCCCACAGGTTACACAGTTTCTTGGCCCGTTGCACACTCCAACGATGCTTGGCTTACTCTTGATCGTAATAACAATGGGGCCATTGACGACATTACTGAATTATTTGGTAATCGCACTCTGCAACCTCCTAGTAAGCACCCAAACGGATTCTTAGCGCTTGCCGTCTTCGACAGCCCCGACCAAGGCGGCAATAATGATGGCTTAATAGACGCAAACGATTCTGTTTTCTCCCGTCTTCGTTTGTGGAAAGATGTCAACCACAATGGAAAGTCCGAAACCGACGAGATCTTTACACTTCCTGCGTTGGGCGTAAAGGCCATCAGCCTTTCATATAAGGAATCCACCCAGATTGATGACAACGGAAACGTCTTTTTCTATCGGGCAAAAGTATACAGGTTGGACGGCTTCGATGACGGTAAGTGGGCATGGGATGTGTTCTTGAAGAGTGCCCCCCTGTAAACAATGAATCAGATCTCTTGACTTTAGCGGAGTTTACTTATGAAGAAGACCACTATTCTTGCATTCATGCTGTTGACCTGCTGCGTACTCTGGGGCTTATCCTCCAGCTATACTCAGCAGACGCTTTCGAACAGTGTTCCTCTGGTTCCTCCACAGGCTAGGATAATCAATTTGCTGCCTCACTCAACGACCCCAACAGTTTCAAATGACAAGTCTTTGAGTAGAGACTATCGCCGATTAGTTGTAGGAGATCAGATAGCAGTAGTATCGGCCATTAAGAACAATGGCTTATTATATGAAGTACTGAGAAGCTCATTAGAGGGGCAACCGCTAACATCTCTTGATATCGGAACGGAGGAAGTTCTTGATATTGCGGAGAACGCTGGCAAGCTGTGGATACTATCAATTTCTACAGGTACTAGTGCCACTATCCGGCTGACAAAAACGGACACTGGCTCTAACGATCTAACTGATACTTCTGTTCCTATGGACTCAGGGACGTATCGACTAGTATCGTTGAAATCGGGCCTGTTCGGTATAACTCGTTCAGGAAATATCAGTTGTCTTCAACCAGTTACTACTGAATACGCTCCTTCTCCCGTCAAAATTTCATTAGATACACCGGACTCTACGCTATTCAAGACTATCGCAGATAATTCGATTGCTGTAGTAGATCAAGTGGAAGCAAAGATTACAGTAGTGAATACAACAACCGGCGTTACAAATACATGGCCTCTTAATGTTCCTGAGGTAGTAGCTGTTAAAGAGAGCTATAGGAGGGCGCTTCGTCAGTTAACAAACAATAAACGCGTAACAATTAGACCCCATACAATACACACAGTCGCTGCTAACAACGGGCTACTCTTTGTCATGTTAAGCGGCTTCCGAGCAGAGGACGGTGCCCCTGTCTTTAAGCTCGACACCTCTGGTCAGTTGGTAGGAGCATTCCGCCTTCCGATGGGAAAAGGACCCACCGCTATCATTCCAGAAGATATGGCGTTCCGTTCGGGAGAGCTATACGTTCTATCTTCGGATGGGCAGGTTTTCACTTATACGATTAGATGAATTCACAAACAGGAGAAGGGTATGAAAGCGTTTTTTCAGGTAGTTGGCATTGGAACACTTCTTTTATGCAGTTCTGCTATTGTAGAGTCCCAACAATGTGTTTTGTCATGTCCGGCAGGCACTTCTGATTGTCAAAGCTTTCCACTGGCATGTAGCTCATGTGGACTTAAAGATTGCGGTAATTCTGCTGCACATTACACTGATTCACTTGATGTTTGCAAATCTAGAGTGAGTATGCCTTGCCGTGTTAAGAGAGACAACAACAATAATTCAATAGTGTGTGGAAATGCTGTCGGAGCACAGCAGTGTTACCAACGAACGATTTCGACAACCGGTTATAGATGTAGTGACGGTATTTTGGCTGCGTACTCTGCAGACATTTGCTGCGGTTGACCCTTAACCCAGTACCTGTACCTGGACTTATCCTCATTCCTGGTGCTCTACTGCGGCGGCGGTTACCGTTCGGCCTTGGCAACCGATAATCTGCAAAAAATGGGTTATACAAACGTGATTTCACTGGACGGCGGTTGGCGGGCCATTGAAGCTTCCGGACTGCCGCTTGAACAGGGCGCGGGAGGCAGCTTAAAATGATGCCATTTCGATATAGATTCAGACTATCAAAGCTGATCATTCACACGCTCAAGCCGTGACCGTTGACGGAGCAGCAGAACTCACGTTAGCTTAAATCCTGACATCCGCCGGGGAAGGCTGGCGTATGATGACGGAATGCTCAACGCCCTGGAAAGCAGTCTCACCGTAGCGGGCAGTGTTGCTTCGGCGCTCCTTTTCCTCTGGCTGTTGAGGCGGTTCTGGCCGCCCCAGGCGCGCAAACCGCATAATGATCTTATCGGCTGGCAAATCGGGTTTCTTGCCACCAGTTATGCCGTGATTGTCGCGTTCATGCTTTCCGGTGTTTGGCATGACTTTCAAACTGCCGAAGCTAACGCCGAGATCGAAGCAAACTCCCTGATCCTGCTGCATCGCATGGCCGATGGAGTTTCCCGCGCATCTTGCGTTCAACTCAAATCACTCACCCGTCATTACGCGGACTCCATGATTACGGACGAGTGGCCTGCCCTGAACAAAGGAATATCGCTCAAGACCGGCGAAGGTTTGATTCAAAGCATGTGGAAAACAGCGATACAGATGCAGCCGCAAACACCCAGCGAACAAATTATTTTGAGCCAAATCCTTACGGAACTGTCCAGTCTGGCTGAACATTACCGTATCCGCCACTACCAGAGCCACGCCCAGCTACCCGCTATTTTCTGGCTGGTCCTCATTATGGGCGGCGCCGTGACAGTTGCTTATACCTGCCTTCTGGGAGTGGAAAGCCGCCGCATGCACGTGATCCAGGTCGTAACGACCACATTGATTATTTCGCTGCTCTTGGTGACGATTGCCGATGTTGATCAGCCATTTCGCGGCGCGATCAACATATCTCCGGAGCCGTTCCGGCTTGCTCTCAAGGCTTTCGACGCCGCGCCGTGAAAATACTTTTCTTACGCGGAACAAAATTTATCGATACGCCGCGACACCCGTCACCCTTTCCCCAATCACCAGCGCATGAATATGGTCTGTGCCCTCATATGTTTTTACTGTTTCCAGGTTGCACATGTGCCGCATGATTGAGTACTCATCCATGATTCCGTTTGCTCCCAGCAGATCACGGCTTAAGCGCGCGCACTCCAGCGCCATGGCAACGTTATTGCGTTTCAGCATGGAAATATGAGCGGCTTCCACTTTCTCCGCGTCCTTTAGCCTCGCTACATGATAAGCCAGCAACTGGCCTTTGGTGATCTCCGTAATCATCCACGCCAGCTTTTCCTGCACGAGCTGATGTCCGGCCAACGGCTTGTCATCGAACTGTTTACGATCTAGCGAATAGGCGCGGGCCGTTTCGAAGCAATCCATGGCCGCTCCCAGCACGCCCCAGCCAATCCCGAACCGGGCTTGCGACAAACATCCCAGAGCAGCCTTCAATCCTTTGCCGCAAGGCAGTTGATTCGCTTCAGGAATTTCGCAATCAGACAAATGCAGGCTGGACGTTACGGAAGCGCGCATCGACAGCTTGCCGTGAATATCGCTCGTTGAATAGCCCGGTATTCCCGCTTCCACCAGAAAGCCGCGAATGCCCTCCGGCGTGCGCGCCCATACAACCGCCACGTCGGCGACGGAGCCATTCGTGATCCAGGTCTTCTCGCCATTCAGCACCCACTTGTTCCCGCGCTTTTCCGCCGTGGTGCGCATGCCGGAAGGATTGGAGCCGAATCCCGGTTCGGTCAGGCCGAAGCAGCCGACAGCGCGGCCCGCCTGCAAGAGAGGCAGCCAGCGCTCTTTCTGTTCTTCCGAGCCGTAAGTATAAATCGGATACATCACGAGAGCGCCTTGCACGCTGACAAAGCTGCGCACGCCCGAGTCACCACGTTCCAGTTCCTGCATAATCAGGCCGTACTCGATATTGTTCATGCCCGCGCACCCGTAGCCTTCCAGGTTCGCGCCGAAAAAGCCGAGGTCGCCCATTTCGGGAATCAACTGTTTAGGAAAGGCGGCGTTGTTGTACGCATCGCGCATGAGCGGAATCACGCGATCGTCCACAAACTGCCGTGCTGTTTGGCGCACCAGGAGTTCCTGCTCGCTCAGCAGCGAGTCAAACTCAAGATAATCAACACCAGGAAAACGAGCCATTACGGCTTCATTGTAGCGGGAAGCGAGACTTTTGTATCGTAATCCGCTTTGCGATCACGGAATTGCCCGCCGCTTGTAAATTTCCTGTAAAACTTGCCTGCTAAACCGGAGGGGAGCCGCTACCAACTCTCTGAAAAGACTAAGCTCTTAAGTAAACTTGCGTATGGTTTGCTTGCGTTCATGAAAAGCGTGCTGGTAATCGACGATGACCCGAGTCTGCGCGATACGATTGCTGTCATTCTGGAACAGGCGGAGTTCCGCCCCCTGTTGGCTGGTGACGGTCTCGCCGGCCTGGAAAGCGCCCTCCTGAACAAGCCGGATCTGGTCCTGGTCGATCTGCGCCTCCCCGGCTTGAGCGGCTCAGAGATCTGTCAGCAACTCCGCCAGAGCGGTAGTTCCGTGCCGATTATTGCCCTTAGCGCGGTCGATGATGAAATCGACAAGGTTCTGCTCCTTGAAGTAGGAGCCGATGATTATGTCACTAAGCCGTTCGGCGCGCGCGGGCTACTGGCGCGCATCCGTGCCGTACTCCGGCGCTCTTCGCCCGGCGTCAGAAGAGTGGTCCAATTCGGGGATACCACCATTGATTTTGAGCGCAGATCCGTTTGCCGGAATGGTGAAAGCGTCAAAATGACGCCCGCCGAGTATAACCTGCTGACTTTTTTCGTGCAGAATCCTGATAAATCTCTGACCCGCGATATGATTCTTAATTCGGTCTGGGGCTATGAATGCTTTCCCAACACCAGAACCGTGGACGCCCATGTTGTCAAGCTGCGCCAGAAATTGGAAGCCGATCCCATCAGCCCACGTCATTTTCTGACGGTTCACGGGGTCGGGTATCGGTTTGTCACGTGAAAGTATTTCAATCATGCTCTGCCAATGGATCGCCTCCCTAGCGAAAACACTTCCCGCCTTCTTATTCGCTTTCCTTAGCGCGACAGTTCTGGCGCAATCCCCGGACGGAAACGCCGCCATTCTCGAACGGCTGACCGGCTGGAAAAGCAAAATCGTGAGTTGTTGGAGGAGATCAAGCAACTTCGCGAGCAGATGCAAAAATCAGCAGCCGCTCCCACAGCGGACCAAACTGCCAGTCAGGCAGACAGCACGGTCGGTGGAAACCGTCAGGACTGGCGTCACTCGATGGAACCCAGCCCATCGGCTGATAATCTGAATGGCTGAGCACCGCCCATGAACTGTCCTTTCTGCCATTCTCGCGAGACCTCAAAGCGCATCGGGAAGACAGCTTTCGGCTACGGCGTCTTTCGTTGTTCGACTTGTCGCCGCTAGTTCAACGAACGCACCGGCACGCCCTGCAACCACTTGGAATTTCCGACCGACATTGTGTTTCAGGTCTTGTTGTGCCGCTTCCGGTACAAGTTGAGTTTTCGTAACTTGGCCGAGTTGTTTCTACGGCGCGGATTCACGTTCACGCACGAAGCCGTGCGCGAGTGGGAAGAGCGGTTTGCTTCTTTCCTAGCAGAACAAATTCGCCGGAAGCGCCAGAGTAAGACCGGTCCGCGTTGGTATGTGGATGAGACGTATTTGCAGGTGAAAGGCCAGTGGTGCTACCTGTATCGCGCCATCGATCGACAGGGCAATCTGGTGGACTCGATGCTCAGTGCTACCCGCGACATGGCCGCCGCCCAACGGTTTTTTCGGAGAGCTCTGGCCGTGGCAGAAGAAGAGCCCCAGCAAGTAACGACGGATGGTCATGACTCGTATCCGCGTGCGATCCGGGAAGTCCTGGGTTGCCACGTGGAGAACCGCGATAAGGCCGATCTGAATCGCCGCATCGAACAGGATCATCGAGGAATCAAGCAGCGCTACTACCCCATGTTAGGCTTTGGTGGCTTCCCCTCGGCACAGAGATTCTGTTCCACCTTTGACGAAATCCGGCAGTACTTTCGACCTCGCCGAAAACAGTTCGTCTCCCTTCTTCGTAGCCGGTAGCAATTTCTCAAGAAAGTGCCTGTGCTCCAAGCCATCTTTCGGGCCGCATAACAAAATCCGCCGTAAGTATAACGACGTTCCAAGAGCAGCTTCAAACGTTAGTGCCGCCAGTCCTGACACTTTCTTGATGGGGATCAGTTCATGCGAGAGAATCTCCATGAACCTGGACCGGCTCTCGTGAATGTGCAGAAACTAATTTTGGACAGCAACGCGTGGCTTCTGCATTGATAAAAATGAGAACTTTAGGGTGAGATTCGCTACTAAATCCACAGCGAGTAATGCAGGAATCTCCTTTGCGTCCGTTCTATATCGTCGTGGCGGCAGTCGCGCTGCTGGCGCTCGCGCGAATCGGCCTGGGGCAAACCGCCGGTGAAGCGGAGCTGAACGATGCCTATAAAGCGCTTGCGAGCAAAGATTACGACAAAGCCGTCGCGCTCTTTCGTCAAGGTTTGTCGGCGGGAGCAGGAAAAGCGCCGGCCCATAAAGATTTAGCTTATGCGTTGCTGAAAACAGGCGAGAACGAGGAAGCGCGGGACGAGTTCGAAGCAGCGCTGCGCCTTGATCCGACCGATGAACAGGCGGCCCTCGAATTTGCTTTTCTGGCCTACGAAACGAAAAAGCCGATCGAAGCCCGGCGCGCTTTCGACAAACTGCGAAGCAGCAAGAATCCTCAGACGCGCGCGACCGCGGAAAAAGCTTTCGGAAACATAGACCGGCCCCTGGCGGAAGGAATCAGCCGCTGGAAGGAGGCGCTTGCCCGAGCAGCAAAGCCGAATGAACTGCCGATGTACAGCGCGCATTGGGAACTGGGGCAACTGGCCGAACTTCGTGACGATATTCCGCTGTCGGCGGCGCAGTATGAGATCTGCCGTCAACTTAAACCGCAATTAAGCGAACTGCTGCTGGTTCTGGCGCGAGTGTGGAAGAAGGCAAACCGGATCGAAGCATCGAACGCGGCGCTGCTGGCGGCCTCCCGTTCGAAAAATGCCCGTACCGCCGAACTTGCCTTGGAACAATGGGGCGAACGCTATCCCTATCCGTATGAGTTTGCGGCGGCATTGAAGCTCGATGAGCGCAATGTTAACTTGCGCCGTGAGCTTGCTTATTTGTACTTGGCGATGCACAAGGAAGAAGAGGCTAAGCAAGAGTTCAAGCGCGTACTGGAGATTGATCCCAACGATCAGTTGGCAAGCTCCCAACTATCTGCTTTGTATGGTTTCAATAAGCGGGTTCCCGTCGATCCTGCTCCAGCTATCGCCGCGCCCGAGCGAATTGATCCGGTCGTCATGGGGAAGAAGAGTCTCGCGCTCGGCTATTCGCGCGACGCCATCAAGTATCTGCGCCAGGCGCATGAGGAGCATCCCAATGATGCGGAACTGATGCTGAAGTTGGGATACGCCTACAATCTGGCGAAAGATGACGCCGATGCTATTCCGTGGTTTGACCGGGCGCGGCATTCCGAAGATCCGCTGATTGCCGCCGAAGCGAACAAGGCTTTTCATAACCTTCGCGGCGACACTCTGCCGCAAACCACAGTGTGGATGCTTCCCATGTATTCCAGTCGTTGGCATGATCTGTTCACGTATGGACAAATCAAGCGAACGCTGCCGACGCCGGACTGGAATCATCTGCTCTCGTTCTATTTGTCAACGCGTTTCATGGGCGATGTCAAAAGCAGCATGAGCGCGGCGACCCTTGCGCCTCAGTATTTATCGGAAAGCTCCTTCATTGTGGGAGCGGGCGTTTCAACGAAAACCTGGCATCACATCACGGGTTGGGCGGAAGCGGGCGAGGCCATTAAGTATTTACCATTCCGACATGACATCGGCGCAGCCACTCCTGACTACCGGGGCGGCGTTAATTTCGCAAAAGGATTTGGAACCCTGCTGAATAGTCAGCACTCAGGATGGTTTTACGAGACAACCGGCGATGCCGTCTACGTGAGCCGCTTTGATAAGGATTGGCTTTTTTACTCACAGCATAGAGCAGGCCGGACATTTCATTCCGAGTCCGGCATCAACGCGCAAGCGCTGTTTAATGTGAACTATACGCACGACATAAAGAACCAGTATTGGGCAAATACTGTCGAAATGGGGCCTGGCTTCAGGCTTCACTTGCCGTTTATGCCTCCCAATGTTTACTTCTCCGCCGATCTTCTGCGCGGCGTCTACACGAATAACGAATACAACCCGCGCAGGCCGAATTACAATGACGTGCGCGTTGGATTCTGGTACGCGATCACACGATGAAAACCGCTCTATTATTAATCCTGGCGGTCATTCCCGCATTTGCAGCCGGTACGGGTACCTTCGCTGTGAGCGGAACAGATCCTGGACCATGGAGAAAGATATTGGGATCTGTCGGAATGACAGAGGCGCGGGACGGCGCTGATGCTTCCGTGATCGTTTTGGGATCGAACGAAGGACCCGATGCCCTGTCGCTTTCCGCCAAACGTCTGGTGATTATCGAAGGAACAGGCATGGCGGCGCAGAAAGCGGGAATTATGACGGAAGCGCAGACGGTACCTGTACGCCAGATCTGTGACAACCATGCTCCGAAAATGCGAATTATTTGGGAGCATCCCGAGTCTGTGCCAAGAGTGAAACTGCCAGCCGATTTCCAGGTGTTTGCGACGGAAAAATGGAAAGGCGCGCCGGTGATCGCCGGAAAGCGCACCGGCGAGGGCGGCGCAATTCTCTGGTTGGCAACAGCGCCGGGTCCGTCAGGAAGTGAACGCTATCCTTATCTTCTGCAGGCGGCAACGGAACTAGGCTTGGAGCTGCCGCTGCGCGCAACTCAATTGTGGGCATTCTTCGATTCCGCTTACCGGATTCGCGCCGATGCGGATTATCTAGCGCAGCGGTGGCGCAAGGCCGGTATCGGCGTTTTACATGTTGCCGCATGGCACAACATGGAGCCGGATGCGGCGCAGGATGAGTATCTGAAGGAACTGATCGAGGCTTGCCATCGCCACGCCATTCTGGTTTACGCCTGGCTGGAATTGCCGCACGTCAGTGAAAAGTTCTGGGCCGATCATCCGGAGTGGCGCGAGAAGACGGCGCTCGGACAGGACGCGCAGCTCGACTGGCGCAAGCTTATGAACCTGCAAAATCCCGAATGCCGCCGTGAAGTCGAAAATCAAGTGGCCCTTCTGCTGCGGAGATTCGATTGGGATGGCGTGAACGTAGGCGAGCTGTATTTCGAATCGTTGGAAGGCGCGTCGAATCCAGCCCGGTTTACGCCATTTAATGATGATGCGCGCGCGGCGTTCAAAGAGGCGGAAGGATTTGATCCCAAGCTGCTTTTTGATCCTAACTCGCCTAATTACAGCGGAAAAAATGCGGAGGGACTGCGCAAGTTTCTTGACTTCCGTGCCCGCCTCGCGTCCCGCATGCAAACGGAGTGGTTGGACGCCCTCGGACGACTGAAGACCCACAAGCCGTATTTGGATATTGTGCTGACGCACATCGATGACCGTTTTGATCCCAGTATCCGGGACGCATTAGGCGCTGATGTGGCGCGTACTCTCCCTATGATCCAAACGCGGCGCAGCACATTGCTGGTGGAAGATCCGGCACCACTTTGGGGACTGGGCGCGGAGCGTTACTCCAAACTGGCAAGCAAATATAGCGAGCTGACCAAAGATCGGCGGCATATTGCCGTGGATATCAATGTTGTCGAGCGATACCAGGATGTTTACCCGACCAAAAAACAGACCGGTGTGGAGCTTTTGGAGTTAGTGCACGAAGCAGCCCATTCGTTTACTCGGGTAGCGCTCTACTTTGAGAACTCGCTGGAAAAACAGGATCTCGCGCTCTTGCCGGTAGCCGCCGCAACCGCCAAGATAGCGCCCATCGCCAATGGCGA
This sequence comes from uncultured Bryobacteraceae bacterium, assembly GCA_964249105.1. Lineage (GTDB taxonomy): Bacteria > Acidobacteriota > Terriglobia > Bryobacterales > Bryobacteraceae > Bog-105. Next base: position 11,163 of record CAXUBB010000132.1, read on the forward strand.
AATTGAGATTAATGCTGCGGAGCCGACGCGATTAAAATGGAATGGTCCTGTCACAATCGACGGAAAGCCATGGCCTGTGCAGGACACAGAATACGTGCTGACGCCTGCCGGTAAGCACCGTTTAGCGGTTGCAGCCGAATCGCCGGTGGTAACGCTCACTGACTTTAATGGAGACATCCAATCAGCAGTAACGGGGCAGAACAGCATTGATCTGGCGTATGTCAGCCGCAGCCGCGCGATTGCACAGACGAACTCGCCAGTGGCGTCCGTGGAAGTGGACGGCGTACGGCTGCCGAAGTCAGCCGGTACTGACGATAGATCGATCTTGCTGCCCGCCGGTCAGCATCTCGTGACCATTTACCGCCCCTGAGCAGTCACTGCCGCCGCTGTGGTCAAGAATCCGCCGGCCGCTTGGAAATCCGCAAACGTTTTCCGTTCTTGATCGCGGTCGAGGCTCATCGTAACGTCCGTCACGAGTTCCACCTGCGCTCCCGTTTTGAGA
>CAXUBB010000132.1:11674-11893 GCA_964249105.1 uncultured Bryobacteraceae bacterium
CTTCCGTAACGACTCCATAGACGATATACCGTTCCGGGTTCAACATCTTCAGTAGCGGGTGAAGATTTGGGTTTGTAAAGCAATCGATGTTTTGCTTTTCGATCAGAATTTGCGCATGAGCTCCCGCGTTTTCGAGGAGCGTCGCCGCGCTCGGCAGAACGAGCGCTCGTGGGAGAAGAGCGCCTGAAAATTTGGTCTGACCCACGGTGCCGATGACGC